>NZ_JARVCN010000344.1:0-3293 GCF_038442745.1 Crocosphaera sp. Alani8 | reverse complement strand
TTTTATGAACATAGTTTGGAACTTTGTCTCGTCAGGTGCAAGATCTGAGTTTAAGGCTAATTGAAGTATAACTGAACTTCCCCCATACAAATATACTGTAAAAGCCTAAAACCATTATCTATCGACAGATACAGGGGTTGGCACCCGATGTTGTACCCATGTAAATTGTGATATTTCTTAATAGACAGCCATAAGAGAACTAAGCTAAAATAGTAGTCATGTATATAGAGCGTGTTCCTAACAGAAATTCTCCCCCAGCTGTTCTTCTTCGTGAATCTTACAGAGAAGGAGATCAAGTTAAAAAAAGAACCTTGGCAAATTTATCAACGTTGCCAGACGAGGTTATTGATAATATGAAACTGGTTTTGAAAGGGGCTAAAGCAGCCAGCTTTTCATCAATCGCATTAGCAAATGCGAGTAAGTCATCTTTTTGGTTTGATAAAGCTACTCTGAGAGCTTTAATACCTTTATGAGATTTGGTTTCTCTTATTTTTAATTCGTCAATTACGAAATTCATCAATTCCATCCGTTCTGACCAACTTGCTCCAGCCAAGCAGAGGATGTCCATTCTTAACCAATACACTAATATTTTGATATCATTAGCCAAATTAAGCAATTTATGTTCATTTTCATGAGCTTTAGTTAACTTGTTTGATAATGAGCCACTTATAATTCCTAAATTGGTCTTTTCAATCTTAGCCTCTAGTTTCTCTCTTTCAGTGGTGGAACCCTGAGCTTTTTTGGCTAAACTACGGCATAAAGTAGTAGCTTGGTCTAAAATATGCCAAACATCACCTTGACAGACTTTATCAGACCAGATGGCTTTATGTGCTGCTCGAATCCCCTTCCCAGCATCGGCTATGGTGTAATTAGGGTCAAATCCCTGTTCTGTGGCTTCTAGCAAGTGCCATCCCCAGGTGTCTTCGTCTCTGTGCTGGGCTTCTTCTAGAAGAAAACAGTAGCTAGAATTATTATCTACTCCTGTTAATATTGGACGGTTAGAATGAAATATCTCATCAAGTGATGCCACTTTTATTGACGATAAATCAACAGATTTACTGATTTTTTTGGCGACTGGTACAACTTCTAGGACTCGGTTATGGATTGTGCCAATACTGATAGAATAATCGAATAAATCTCGTAATAGCTCTGCTACGGCCCGATAAGAACTGCGACAGATGAAAATTAGCCCTAAAATCAACTGAAATATCCATGTTTTAGTAACTGGCAGATTATATAAAACTTCTTCCTCTTTTTCTTTCTTCTTAAAAGCCTGATTCAAAGCATTTTGAGCAATATTCTTCTGTTGATAAACAAATTTCCGACTCACCTTTTCATTTCTAGCTATGTGACTCACTGACTCGTTTTTAGAGATAACTTTAACTGCTAATTGTTGACGATAAGAAGAAGACAGTCCAGAAGCCACACAAACCGATGATTTCACTCACTTAACCCACACATTTACACAATTTTCTTCAATTATAATTGACTACTATTTGGAGCAAATGTTCTATTCAATGACTGGCTATTTGGCAAAACTGTTACCCACATTTGAACGTCGCCGAAATTATCGACTATGAACGTCGTCAGAAAGCGGGTAAATCTATTGGGAGTGGACGGATGGAAAAAGCTGTTGATCTTGTAATTGGTCATCGTCAAAAACGGAAAGGGATGAGTTGGAGTTCTCTGGGAAGTAAAGCTTTAGCTATCCTTAAAGTCGTTGAACTTAACGGTGAATGGCAACAATTTTGGTTTCCAGAAACAGTCATTTGATCAATTTAATCAATTTATTTTTCTGTTTTCATAATTCAATTTTAAAAGCCAAATTCGGACTCTTTTTGGGCTTAGATTCGTGGAAAGTCGCTGCGAACCGTTTCCTCCTTTCTCAGAACAGACTGAGGCACTGATTTTTGCGGCGATCGCTGTTGGATTTTAGTGATCGCATTTCTAGTAGTATATACGTTCTTTATCCAGCAACGGAAAATTTACAGGTGGAGAAAATTTATTGTCCAACCTTCTGATTGACTGGGAATTAGGTTTTTTTTACACGAGTATATAATTCATCTCCTTCCAATGTCACATCTCCCCCCTCTGGGGCAGCAGGAGACTATTTTTCTGCTGTTTTTTCCAAATGTTTTTCCCAGCCTATTATCGTAGCGTGAGATTTTCCTAAAATTCTGCCAGTTGCTCTTAATCCGTTACCCTCACTTCGTATTTTCATTGCTAAAGCTACTGTTTTTGGAGAATGGCGTAATCTGTACATTGGGGTTCCAGTTCTTTGATTAAATCTTCTCCCGCAATCTTTAAACTTATATTTTTGAATTTTAGCGGCATTTTTCAAGGTATCTATACCATTCTTTATTATCTTTTTACTTGAGCAATTTGGACAATTCAACACTATAGTGATCGCGTAGTAATAGAGTTTCAGTAGATCGCAAAGTCCGTTCGAGAGAGGGAAAATATGTCCCTGCGATCGCCACTTAAAAGAGGAAAAGCCCAAAAAACTCACCAAAGCATAAGTTTATCGGCTACCAACTTAAGACGGGACAAAGGGGAGCAAATTGATCAATAATATTTGATAACAAGGTTGGCTTCTGAGTTGCTAATGAATTTAAGAAAACGTTGTCAAGCTGTCAAACAGGCTGGATATGAATTGGGAAAAACGTCGTTTCGTCATTTAGCTCAAAAAACAAAGCTCTCAAAAAGTAGTGTACACCGACTATATCATCGAATAAAGGGGAGAAATAAACATCCAGAATCTTATTTATGGGAAACAGAAGCAGGCCAAAATTGGCTTCGTTTATTGGTTTTAGCAAGTATTTTTGTCTTTGTCATTCAAGGAGGAATGGGTTGTGAAAGACTCTCTCAATTTTTTCATTTATTGCGCTTACAAAGTCACATAGGAGTTTCAGCCACGGCATTACGCAGTTTAAGAGGTCAAATAGAGTCGAAAATCCTTGAATATCAGCAACAACAACAGCAACAACTAGGAACTAACCCCTCTGAGATTGAAGTGTGTGCAGCAGCAGACGAGACTTTTTTTGAGCAAGTGATTTTGGTGATGCTCGATGTGCCTTCGGGATATATTTTTATAGAAGAAATCACAGAAGATTGTCAGTATCAAACGTGGCAAGCCCAACTCACTCAAGCTTTCAAGCCCTTGGGATTAAGGGTGAAATATTTAGTTAGTGACCGAGCTAAGGGCATAGTCAAATTAGCCCTCAAGGATTTAGGGACAACTTGGGAGCGACGCAAAAATGTCGCATCGACTAAATCTAGTCCAGGCAAGGGCT
>NZ_JARVCN010000343.1:0-3367 GCF_038442745.1 Crocosphaera sp. Alani8 | reverse complement strand
CCCAGTCGCTTTCACCGAATTCCGGTCGATGCGACATTTTTGCGTCGCTCCCCTCCAGCTCCAACGACAGTAAAATTATTAGAGTCTAAAGAATCATATAAAGCTATTATTCCCTCCCAAACCAATTCCTTTTGCCAAAATCGAGTAATTTCTTCGAGCAATGTTTTAACTCCAAAGAAACCTAAACTGATTAACAAAGGAGGATTAAGAGGATCTTCCCTTGAAAAAGACTCTTTCCAAACAACTCTTAAAAAATTTATGATAGTCAGAAGTGTTATTATGCTTAAACTGGAAATTAGTATAGTAGGAGTGGACAAGTTGGGGTTAGTAAACAAATTCCCGACTAAAACTATGATTTGACCTATAGCTCCTAAAGAAAGCACAACAGTAATAAACAAAATTCCTAAATAATGTTTACTTTTAAAGAATTGATAATCTATCTCTGCATAAAGATTTCGCCAAGCATTGCGCCAATCATTAAGAGTTAAATTTCTACGAGACTCTATTAAGCGACGTAATAAATCTAGTTGTAAATAACTCGGTAAATTCAATAAAAACTTTGACCAGTTTAGTACAATATCCCCTTCATTCATGCTTTTCGCTTTAATCAGAATTGTATCAACTTCCTTGTGCATTTTTCGTTGAATATTTTCTGTTAACTCTGATTGTTCTAACAAAGAGATTGCATCAGAACTAATTTTTTCTGGTAATTTAACCCCGTCAAACTTAGCGATCGCACACATAGGAATCATCAACCGAGGATCTATATAAAGAGCATTAAAAGAGTCTAAATCAATTGTTCTATTTTTAAGCTGATCAAGCAATAAATAAGCAATCCTTCCGGCGATAATGGAGATGTTAGAGGAAGCAGAAGGGTCAAATGGATCCCAAACCCAATCTAAATAGTCTTTTCTTTTCTGTTGTTCTGCGATCAAAGAGTTTATGTTATCGTCAATTTCTTTTTCCTTGAAAGCGTCTTCAACCTCTGGTAATTTAATTAAATGACCTAAACACCATGCGGTTGAATTCATCAAACGAGAATCCCATAAAAACGGCAGAAGAGCGATCGCAGCTTCAGGGGTACCAACACTTATTATATCTTCTAATACCAGTCTGATTAGGTTTTCGTTGTTATCTTCATCTTTAGCTAAATTTATTAACGTAGGTATGGCTAAATTTCCTAGTTTCTGTAAGCATTCCCGAACCGTTAAGTGGACTTCTTGATCAGTAGAAGTATCAACACTATAGAATTGAGCTAATATTTCAGCCGCTTCGGGTTTATTCGTTTGAGCTAAAGCTTTTGCTGCCGCTTTTCTCCTCATTATAAGATATCTTTTTTCAGCCTCAGTTAAATTACTAGAATCAGCATTATTTAAGGTTTCTCCTAAAAATTGAAATACCTTGTTTCCTCTTTCACTAGAACTTGCTGCAACAAAACCAAACGCAATCTCTATCCTCTCATTATTCTCTTGTCCTAACCTATCTTTAAAAGAATCAATAATCTCTTCAGCTAACCCTTTTTCTACAAAATTCGCATCTCCTAAACATTCAAATGCTATCAATGGATATCGTACCTCAACACTCTTAATTAGATCCGTACTATTGTTAGCCAACCCACACCATAACTTCATTATTTCTTGCCAGTCATTGGGTGAGTTTCTCCAATACTCAACTAAGTCAGTATAGTTATCTTTAAGCGCAGAAGCAACAAAATATTCCTGTAACGTTTGGTGAGCAAACTCGTACCTTTGTCCCCCATCAAGACGTAGCAATAAACCACTACGGTCAACAATTTCATCAATAATTGTATCAGTGTCTTCAGGTTTTAAGTTTAAATTAGGTAGAATCTCTTTAACTTCCTTCTTAAGTTCTATGTCTGAAATAGTCCGACGATTTTGTTGAAAATTTTGAGAAGATTGAGATAAATTAGTTCTCGTTTGAGCATACAAAGCTAGTCTTTGAAGCACTTGTTGTTTTTTAATCCCTTTATATTTATTATTCAATCCTTTCGCTTCGTCTCTTGTCTCAGATAAAATGTCTATTGCTCTTCTATAAAACTCTGCTCGCGAGTCAGGTAACTCCATATTAGTATCTGCATAAAGATAAGCAATAATAGTTAACAGCAAAGGATTCTTAGCTAAGGTTTTAATTTGGGGTTTATCATTTAAAGTTCTTAGTAATTTTTCAACAGATTTCTCTTGTGGCATTTCTGTTTTCCATGCTCGTAAAAAACGCCGAACCTGCTGATCATTGAAATCTTTAATCTCTAAAGTTCTATTAACCGTATCATAAAATTCATTTCTATAAACTGCTGTTCGACAGGTAATAATAAACGGACATTTTTTATAAGTATCTAAAAAATTTTTTAGTCCCTTAACTACCTCACTACGACTATCATCAATTACCTCATCTAATCCATCGAAAAGTAATAAAATGCGACCATCTTTTAAACTTTGTTTAACACAATTATTAGCATTAGGAAAATCATTTTGAGAAAAAATATCAACTAATTTAGTTTCTAAAGATGCAACGTTTAAATCAGATGGCTTAAGCTTATTTAATTCTAATAAAATAGGAATTGAATCAGTATAAAAACGACGATTTAATCCTTGTTCTGCATAAGATAAAGTTAAATGCTTTAATAAAACAGATTTACCTGCTCCTGGACTTCCTACCACCATTAATTTAGAATAGTCTCCTAATGCTTTTTCTGCTTCAATCAGGGAATTATTAGATTGATCATCACTCTCTTTAACCTTCAAGGGTACATAAACTTCTCGCATTTCTAAAGGTTTATTTGTACGAAAAGAAATAGATAATTTTTCATATTTTTCAACTAAAGATTTTCGATATCTTGTAATCCCCCAATTTCTAAATAGTATTCCTGCTGTTCGTTGATAAATAAATTCAATCAGAGTATCTAATAACTTTTTGATTAAATTTTTAAGGGTGTCACTAATTGCACCTCCTATTATTATTCCTAAACTAGTAAAAATTAAAATAGGTAGCCAAGAAGGAGACTTATACTTATCATATTCTTGGTCATAAATAGTCCATAATTTTTCTTCTGGAAAACAGGGTTTTTTAGATGATGAATCTTGAAGATTATCTTTTCTATACAAATTAAGAATCTCGGATGATCTTTTTCTCTTAATATTTGTTTTCAAGAAATCAAACCGATCTGAGTCTGCATCTGTTTTCGCTAAGGTTTTAATACTCTTTTCAAGTTGTTGACAAGAAGATAATGAAGGACTATTCTGCGTTAAAATTGGAGTTAATATTCCTAATCCAATAGAACTTATTAATGCTAGGGTAATACCAAATCCGCTCTTTTTAACCCCCTTATAAAACCCTTTACTAATAGATG
>NZ_JARVCN010000342.1:0-3374 GCF_038442745.1 Crocosphaera sp. Alani8 | reverse complement strand
AGGGGTCTTAAATAAATTTTTGCCTATTTTTGAGAACCCATTTCTGACACTTTTGGTTGTATCTTCTCCCTTGAGAGTAACCACAAGATTCGAGATAGCATCAGTTAAATGATTCAAAGATTGTTGTTGAGAGGAGAACATCTGTTTAACAGTCACCAATGACCAGTCACCAGTCACCAGTGTTGTTGTTGTTTTTTCATCTTCACCCTTAGCTAAAGTACGAGAATTATTAATTTCTGATGGATCATTAGTAACTGACAATTGTTCATTACTGATAAGGTTTGACTGATGAGTGATGACTGATTCAAACCAATCTCGCAATTGAGTAGGATGTTCAAGGTTAAGAGATTGAGCGAGATACTTTGCGACATCAGCCCACTCCTGTTCCGTTACCACTGGGATATCGTCGTTAAGTGAGGTGAATTGACTTGAACAAAGGTGAGAATAGGCTGAGTAAAGTTCTTCTCTATCCTTCAAACCAAGAGATTGAGTAATAACGGGTTCAACTTGAGGATAGCAATGGTCATTAATTTGAGTAGGACTAAGATATAACTCTGATTGAACATCAGGGTGGTGACGAAGACGGGCGATCGCATCAATGACCTTTCTCCCCTCAACTAAAGTAGGAAGTGGGGAAGATTTGGTTAAACCGGTAGGAGAAAATAAGACCATACCATCAGGGGATAACCGAAAAACCCCAGACTTAAGCAATTCACCAGGAGTACGGCCTGTAACCCCCATTAAACCAGTCAATAACACTTCATAATTAGAACTATCAAGCATTACCCCTAACGCTTTAACTAACTCTTCATCGGTTTGGGGTTCGGGTTCGGGTTCGGGTATAGGTTGAGAATTATCTGGTACAGCTTCATCCTCATTTTGGGTTAGGGTTTGATAATAACTCTCGAAAGCTTGAACCACAGTGACATCAGGTAATGGTAACTTAATTCCTAAGCGGCCATCAATATTACCTTGACCATCAGCAATCTTATAATCAAAGTAATGACGAGAAGTAGCTAAATTTCTTCTTAACTCAGGGTTATTCTCATCGAGGATCTTAAAATGACCTTGGATATAAGCTCTGAACTCTAACTCAGGGACATTGGGGGGACAATACCAATGAGTGGCGATCGTTGCGTAAACAGCCCGAAATAAATGAGTATAAAGATTATCCTCCCCATCACGAGTGGGTACTAGCTCTTTAAAATGGCGATCGCAGGAGTTAATCACAGCATGAGCATATTTATTATTGATAGCTCGGTTATCTAACCCTTTGGTATCAACCCATTCCCTCAGTTTAGCCAAAGCGTCAATGACTACCGATGCAGGTGCTAGAGTTGGAATTTCAAACTGTAGGTTAACTGGTTCACTGCGACGTTTCAAAGAGCCAGTAAAAGTAACCGAATAATGAGACTTATACTCAAACTCCGCAGTCTGTAAAATTTCAGCACAACGACGACCAGTCAAAACAGCTAAACCAGCAGCCAAGTCAGACCAATCATCGCTATCAAGTAAAGCAATAGCCTTCTCGACAATAGCATTAGGGTCTCCTAAAAACTTGGTATTGCGATCGCTAACTCGTTGTTCAGACGGACGGTTAATGGCCTCCCACTCTTGGGAGGTAAACCCAACATCAGCCAAAGCAGGATGATTAGGATCAAGGGTTTTTAGGGCATTACGAATATCAGTGAGGCGGTTCTTTTGCTGTGAAGGCGTAACCAAAGAACGCTCCTGGGCCATCATCTCCTTAGCCATAGCATCCCATTCACGGGCTTTTTTGTGGTCTGATGGAGTATCTCCTAGAGATGCAATTTCAGGTAGATGCTCTGATAACCACTTCTTTAACCATTCCGTTCTGGCCTGTGCGATCGCCTTAGTGAGATCAATCTCTGATTCTCGTTGGCAAAAATGAGCGATAATATCACGCTTAGACATGAGTATGAGTATAAGATGAACTCTGTTATTATTATACTTACTCAATGAGTATGAGTAAAGGAAAAATAGTGAGGCAAGTTATACTCATATTTCTCTAGATAAAGATAAAGGTTGAATGTTATCAATTTCGTCTTGCTCTTTTAATTGAACAGCGTAGAGATCATTGGCACGTTGTAGGTTGAGCCAAAAATCAGGAGATGTACCAAAGTATTTCCCTAGTCTTAGAGCGGTACTGGTAGTAATACCCCTTTTGCCATTAATGAGTTCGTTAACTCTCTGATAGCTAACACCAATGGCAGTAGCGAGTTGTTGTTGAGTTAAACCCATTGGCTCTAAAAATTCTTCTCGTAACATTTCACCAGGGGTAGTAGGGGGACGATTTGTGGGAATATTAACCATAACTAAAGATAATTAGTGATAATCGATAATTTCAACCTGTCTAACACCTTCATCAGACCAAATAAAGCAAATTCTATATTGATCGTTTATGCGGATACTATACTGTCCCTGACGCTCTCCTTTTAAAGCCTCTAATTGATTTCTAGGAGGAGAGCGTAAGTCATTTAAGCTAACAGCAAAATCTAATTGGTCTAGCTTTCGTCTAGCAATTCTCCATAAGTTTTGAGGGCAAGTTTTTCGTGCTTGCTTTGTGTCATTTCCGTTGAAAATATCTTTTGTTCCTTGGTTTCGATAATCTATTATCATTATAACACGGTAATTGTGATATAGTGATAATACTCTAATTTGGCAATCTCTATTCAATCTACTTATTTAGTGAGTATAAGTAAAGATATGAGTATAAGTGTGATCATAAAAGTGATGGTGGATGGGTAGTCACAGTGAGAGATATCCCAGAGGCAATTACTCAAGGGGATGATGTAGAATTGGCTTTAAAAGAAGCTTCAGACTGCCTAGAAGAAGCGATCGCAGCCGATCAACGGGATCTACCTATTCGTACCCTCCAAGTTTTAGGTCAACAGATTTCTCTTACTATTACTTCCACTCAGGTATGAGTATGGGTATAAGCTGAGGATATGAGTGCAAGTCTAATCATATTTCAGCGATCGCTTTGACTCCGCAAGCGGTGCGCTGTTATTCTGAAGGACATTGAAGGGACGATAAATAAGCCTATAACCCTTAAACGACCATTTATAGCCTATATACACGAGAATAAAGCTCTGTGAGTACCTTATCCTTATTACTGCTTATCTTTTCCCCATCTTTCTTTCTTCATTTTTCTGTGATTCTGTGATTATTTCCTAATTATTAATGAGTATAAGTATAATCATATTTATTATGAGAGGTATGAGTATGACTAAATGAGGGACTATGAGTATAAGAACCCCTCCCCAGTCATAAAGGGGGTTTCAGCGATTCCTTCCCAGGAAAATTGGCGATCGCATAACTAAGGAGGTTAACATATTATCAGATAATATGTT
>NZ_JARVCN010000341.1:0-26538 GCF_038442745.1 Crocosphaera sp. Alani8 | reverse complement strand
GCATAAGGCTTTCATGCTTGTTCTTAATTCTCTCATGAATAATGCAGGCTAGGTCAGTTTCTGGTAATAAAATAACGAATTCATCTCCACCTAATCGCCCAAAATAATCCGCTTCTCTTAAATGTCTACTAATTTCTTTGACAATAGATAACAATGCGTGATCTCCGACAGAATGTCCATAAGTATCATTAATAAGTTTAAAGTTATCTACATCTAAAGCAAGGAGAGAAAAAACTGTTTGATAACGTATAGCACGACCGAATTCTTTTTTTAAAATATCGAAAAAACAACGACGATTATAAATATTAGTGAGGCTATCGATACTTGCTAATTCTTCTAATTCTATGATTAATTGTTGTTTTTCTTGTATTTCTTCTTCTAGGTTTAATTCTATTCTTTTCCGTTGAGTTATGTCCCTTAAAGAGACTAAATAAACTTCTTGTCCTTGCCATTGGGTTTCATTAATGGTTATTTCAGCCATTCCAAGAGTACGATCAGAAGTAATAATATCAATTTCTGCTACATCTTCTACTATGATAGGAATACCGAAATTATAGTTAATTAATTCCGATTTTTTCTTATTTAACATTCTTGTGGCTGCTGGATTAACAAATAAGACAGTTCCTTGTTTATCAACAATTAAAATACCATCAAAAAGGTTAGTGACAATAGTATTGAGTTTTGCTTCGCTTTCTTCAAGTTTTAATTGTTGTTGTTTAATGCTTAAATGGTTTTTCAATCTAGCTAATACTTCGGGAATGCTCAAAGGTTTAGTTATGTAGTCGACCGCCCCTAATTCAAAGGCTTTGACAATATTATTTTCTTCTAAACTAGTAGTGATAAAAATAACAGGTATGTTGACGGTTTCTTTCGTATTTTTTAAGGATTTTATTACCTCAAAGCCATCCATTTCCGGCATCATTAAATCTAGAAGGATAATATCAGGTTTTAGTTGTTCTATTCTTCTTAAAGCTTCCTTTCCACTAGTAGCAAAACTTATTTGATAGCCATGACTACCTAGACTGTCTACCAGAAAACGTAGATTAAGTTTATTATCATCTACGATTAAGATAATAAACTCTTGAGGGATGAAGTGAAGCATTGTTCAAGGATCTTGGGATTAGAAGGTTAGGGGAACGAGCAAAATCACTATTTAACTAAATTAATCATTAATATGATCAGTAAACATGACTAAAAAGTCAGCGAAAGAGTCTAAATGATCGGTAATTTGAGTAAGTTCAAAATTTTGAAGGTCTTTCTCTAAACTATTGGCATAATTTTTTAATGGAGGATATTGGTATTGATTTCCTAAATCTTTAAGTTCTTGTGCTAATTGTTCAATTTCATTATAAACTAAACGTTGCTTGCAAATTTCAAACTTTTTTTGCTTGATTTGTAAAACTTCACAAAGTTTTTCTAACTTTTTCTTAAAAGTATTTTTAATAATTAACCTAGGTTTTAGAAAATATAAGATTCTCTTAAAAAAGTTCTCTCAAAATTAGGTTAAATTGCGTCAAGAAAGTTAGATAATAAATAGACTGAACATTAAAATTTGTACATTGTACGTACTTACTACGGGATGAATCCTGCCAAAACAAGCTACGATATGTATCATGAGAGAGATAGTGTGCTGGTTATGGCAACATAGCCTATCAAGGCAATTACTCTACTTGATACCCTGTTGGGAGGGACTTAATTTTGGATGAATTGCGCTCGGCTTTAGAAATGGCGACAGAAGAGGAGTTACGTCAATTAACTCAGGTTCTTTTTTGCCGTAAATTTAATCCCCTTGATTATTTAAAAACACCAGATCCCATAGAAGTGCAAAGTCAGGACTGGGATACTTGGTTAGATGAAATCGAAGCAAGGTTCCGTTTTTTGGCTTCTGATGGACTAACTGTACTAAAACGACAAACTAATAGGTTCAGTTATCGTCAAACCCTAATTCGTGTCTGTCACTACCTGAAAATTCCTTACTCTAATGAAATGTCTACTATCGACATTGAAGCAGACATTTTCTTAAATTTGTTGGGAAAAGCTTGGAAAAATCTGCCTCCTAGCCAACAAAATAGCTTGATGAAAGATATACAAGCATCCCTAGCAAAATCGAACATTCCTGATGCTTTACCGGTACAACTACAACATAACCCCATCAACCTTGTTTTAAAGGGTAGCGGTGCTTTTGCTGTTAATTCTATTGTTAAACCTTTGTTACTGAAACACATTGCCCAACAGTTTGCCCTGCATTTTGCCCGTTATCAAGTGGCGCAGCAAGCAATGATCCGTGGTGGTGCGGCGGTTGCTAATCAAGTGGCCATCAGTACAGCACAACGGGGAATGGCCATGACAGCTGCCCGTTATGGGGTGGTGAGAGGAGTGTTATCCTTTGTCGGACCTGTTTTGTGGGGTTGGTTTTTAGCGGATCTGGGTTGGCGAGCGATCGCCACTAACTATGGTCGCATTATTCCTGTTGTGTTTGCTTTGGCACAAATTCGCTTAACTCGCGTGGATTATTGGGAAATGGCTTAGTTTAGAGTATTTATCTAAGACAATCGCTCCGTATTTTAAAAATGTGACAATTATTATTGAAATATTTTTTTATGAATCAGCCGAATAAAATTCGCACTAACTTGTTGAGCAATACCTTTAAATTTGGAGTATTCTTATTACCTTTTTCGGCAGACTTTGGAGCAACCGCTCTCGGCATTTTCCTAGTTGGTTCATGGCGACAGAATTATAAAAAAATCATTTCTAATCCTATCAACTGGGGCTGGGGACTGCTTTTTATCTGGTTAATTGTAACTTCTTTATTAGCTTCTTACTCCCGCTACAGTTGGGAAGGTTTAGGCAACTTTTTTCCATCCCTCCTAATGATAGCATCTTTCCCTTTTTTTTTCAATAGTTTTAAGCGATTATATCAACTAGCTTGGTGGTTGGTATTAACTTCTATTCCCGTATGTTTTTTGGGGTTTATGCAGCTACTAGATGGTTGGGAAACCCCTTTATTTTTACATAGTATCGGCATCAAGATGACTGCTTACGGTCATCCAGATGGAAGGATGTCTTCTGTTTTGATGTATGCCAATACGTTAGCCTTTTTCTTAGTAGTAGGGTTTAGTTTATCTATCGGTTTATGGATCTTACATTATCGTCGTCGTTCCACTAATAAAGACCCACTGACTAACTGGCGATTATTAATTCTAACTGTTGGGATTTTATTCAATGGAATGGGATTAGTTTTAACCAATTCTCGTAGTGCCTGGGGTTTAGCTGTCTTGGGTTTAATGGCTTTTGTTATTTATTTGCGTTGGTATTGGATTATTTTCGCTGTCTTGCTGATTATATTTTTAGTAATTTGGGCTGCGTGGATTCCTGTTTATCAAGATACTATGCGTCAACTGATTCCTAGTTATTTTTGGGCAAGGTTGACGGATGAATTGTACGACGATCGCTATGTTACTGCCTTAAGAACAACACAATGGGGTGTAGCTTGGAACATGATGTTACAGCGACCTTTTTTTGGATGGGGACTAAGAAATTTTACTCCTATTTATCAAGAAAAGATGAATGTTTGGATGGGTCATCCTCACAACTTATTTTTAATGTTATTAGCAGAAATTGGTATAATTGGGACTTTATTGTTTAGTGGTTTAGTCGGTACAATTTTAGGAAAATCTGTACTTTTTATGAGGAAAATAAAAACAACAATTAATAAAAACGGGGGGAAGAGAGATGATCCCAGTTTCACAGAGGAAGAAGAAAAGTTTTTACTACTGTTTACTTACTTAGTTGCTTTCTGTTTGTGTATTATTTTTAATTTACTAGACGTGAGTATCTTTGATTTAAGAGTCAATTTAATTGGTTGGTTATTATTAGCAGCGATCGCAGGAATTAACATAACTAACTCCTCTTCCGTTGGCTTAGATTTTTCCAGGAAATAATTGCTTGTAAATCCCCGTCTTTTGTACGCCGTGGAACCCCCACCAAGAGAAAGGTAAACAGTTGATAAACATCTGTCTGAAAAATAACTTCTGAGTTCCTTAAAAGTGACCCCAAAAAAGCTAATATTGATTGTATAAGCAACTACAGTAAGCCATGAAGCTACTGCATTAGAGAAACCAGTAATTACAATGCTCAATACTCAATCAATTTTAGACGTATTAAGACCAGTTCAAGACCCAGAGCTACAAAAGAGTTTAGTAGAACTAAATATGATTCGTAACGTCGCCATAGACGGCGGTGACGTTAGCTTTACCCTCGTATTAACCACCCCTGCTTGTCCCCTAAAAGAATTAATCGTAGAAGACTGCAAAAAAGCAGTAAAAACCCTATCAGGAGTCACCTCAGTAGAAGTGGATGTTACCTCCGAAACACCAGAACAAAAGCCATCTCTTCCCGATCAAAACTCTGTAACAGGAACAAAAAACATTATTGCTGTTTCTAGCGGTAAAGGGGGAGTGGGAAAAAGCACCGTTGCAGTCAACATCGCTGTCGCCTTAGCCCAAACTGGGGCAAGGGTTGGCTTACTAGACGCTGATATCTACGGTCCCAACGTTCCCACCATGTTAGGGCTAGAGAACACGGAGGTGCAAGTGGAAAAAAATCCCGCAGGAGATATTCTCCAACCTGCTTTTAACTACGGGGTAAAAATGGTATCCATGGGCTTTTTGATCGATCCCGATCAACCCGTTATCTGGCGGGGTCCCATGCTCAACGGTATCATCCGTCAATTCCTCTACCAAGTCAACTGGGGAGATTTAGATTACTTAATCGTAGATATGCCCCCAGGAACTGGAGATGCTCAGTTAACTATGGCTCAAGCTGTTCCTATGGCTGGCGCAGTCATCGTTACCACCCCTCAAACCGTTTCCCTCCAGGATGCCCGTCGTGGCTTAAAAATGTTTGAACAATTGGGAGTCAATGTTTTAGGTATCGTAGAGAATATGAGTTACTTTATCCCCCCAGATGCACCAGAACGCAGTTATGACCTGTTTGGTTCTGGTGGAGGCGAAAAAACTTCCAAAGAGTTACAAGTGCCTCTATTGGGCTGTATTCCCTTGGAAATTGCCCTTAGAGAAGGGGGAGATAATGGGGTTCCCATCGTTATGTCAGCCCCAGACTCCGCTTCTGCTCAAGCTCTAACAGAGATCGCCCAAAATTTGGCAGCAAAGGTTTCTGTCGCAGCCTTGGCTTAAGAGCGATGGGTGATACAGAGAACAATGAATGTTTTAAGAGTGTGTTGTGAGGAGTTTTCCTAATTATGGTGTTACGGGCGACAAAATATACTTACCGAGGAAGTCGTAAACTAGCAGCCCCTCTGTGGTTATCCTCTTTTCCCCAAGTTGACTGGTTACTGTTAAGTTTAGTAACTGCTCTAACCTGTGTTGGAGGGCTGATGATTCGCAGCACAGAACTTCATGAAACCTCTGTTACTTGGTGGCAACATTGGCTATTTGGGGGTATTGGAGTAGCAATTGCTCTATTCTTAGCCCGTTTTCGTTGCGAAAGTTTAAGGCAGTGGCACTGGTTGATCTACGCTATGACCAACATATCTCTCATTGCTGTTATTGCCATTGGGGTTGCTGCCAACGGGGCGCAAAGTTGGATCGGAATTGGGGCGTTTAACATTCAACCCTCAGAATTTGCCAAGGTTGGCTTAATTATTTCTTTAGCGGCTTTATTACACCAGAAAGATGCCCAGACTATCCCTTCTGTTCTACGTATTTTAGGGGTAACGGCAGTTCCTTGGGTCTTGATTATGTTGCAACCGGACTTAGGAACTGGGTTAGTTTTCGGAGCGATTACCCTGGGGATGCTTTACTGGGCTAATATGCCCCTTGGATGGCTAATTCTGATGTTGTCTCCTATACCCTCAGCAATCCTCTTTAATGTGCTGTTTCCTGGGTGGATTGTATGGGCAGCCTTAATGGGATTATTAGCTTGGTTTACTTTACCGTTGCGTTTTGTTTCTACCATCTTCGCTATGGCGGCAAACCTTACTGCAGGAAAACTGAGTGGCATTTTTTGGGGATTACTACAAGATTATCAAAAAGATCGCTTAACTTTGTTTTTGGAACCTGAGAAAAATCCTTTGGGTGGGGGTTATCAGTTGATTCAATCTCGTATTGCCATTGGTTCTGGTGAATTGTGGGGACGGGGACTATTTGAAGGCACACAAACCCAGTTGAATTTTATCCCTGAACAACACACTGATTTCATTTTTTCGGCGGTTGGTGAGGAGTTTGGTTTTATCGGTTCTATTGCTGTTTTAGTAGCTTTTTGGTTGATTTGTTTCCGATTAGTTATTATCGCTTGTCAAGCTAACGATAATTTTGGCTCTTTATTGGCTATTGGAATGTTATCCATGATTGCTTTTCAGGTTATTGTCAATATTTGCATGACAGTGGGTTTAGCACCCATTACAGGTATTCCTTTACCTTGGTTAAGTTACGGACGCTCGGCTTTACTAACTAATTTTATAGCTTTGGGTTTGGCGGAATCTGTAGCTAATTATCGTCCAAAGAAACGATTTTGAGTAAGTTTAAAATAACTGGTTTAGTTATCATAATTGACTGTGATTGCCCTACAAAATTTGTGATAAAAATTTCTGACTTCTCTCTTCTTTTGGATTATTAAAAAAGTCTTCCGGTGTGGCTATTTCTACTATTTTACCCCCGTCCATAAATACCACGCGATCGGCAACTTCTCTAGCAAAACCCACCTCGTGGGTGACACATATCATGGTCATTCCCCCATCTGCTAAACTACGCATAGTGTCTAGAACTTCTTTGATCATCTCAGGATCGAGAGCAGAGGTTGGTTCGTCGAATAACATAATTTTTGGTTCCATGGCCAAAGCGCGAGCAATAGCTACCCGTTGTTGCTGCCCTCCGGATAGTTGATTAGGATATTTATTTGCTTGTTCCAAAATCCCCACCTTTTCTAAGAGTTGCATTGCTTTCGCTTCAGCTTTTTCTTTTTTCCAGTGTCTAACCCAAATTGGTGCTAAAGTAACATTATTAAGAACGGTTAAATGAGGGAATAAATTAAATTGTTGGAATACCATTCCTACTTCTCTTCTAATAGCCTCGATGTTTTTTAAATCGTGGGATAGTTGAATGCCATCGATAATTATACTGCCTTTTTGATAGGGTTCTAAAGCATTAAATGTGCGTATAAAAGTAGATTTTCCTGAACCAGAAGGACCCATAACAACCACCACTTCTCCTTGAGAAACAGTTAGACTAACTCCTCGTAAAACATGAAAGCTATTGTCGTACCATTTCTCTACATCTTGGGCAATGATAGCTTTTTCTAGGGATGTTGTGGTCATTTTTTGCTTTGTCCTTGGTTGTAAAACTTTACTTATTCTAGCAATTATCAACGAAAGTATTAGAGATATTTATAAACTAGTGGAAAAAGCTGATTAAGTTACCCCAATTTTATTATAAAATATAAGAGAACTTTAGTAAAAAAGATTATGAAAGTTGTCTTTTTTGGAACCCCACAATTTGCCGTACCTACGTTACAAAAATTATTCGATAATTCTCAGTTTAATGTAATTGCAGTAATAACACAACCAGACAAAAGAAGGGGAAGAGGTAAACAGTTAGTACCTTCAGCAGTGAAAAAGACAGCTTTAGATCATGATATTCCTATTTGGCAACCCAAAAGAATCAAGAAAGATCAAGACACACTTTCTCAGCTAAAAAATCTTCAAGCTGATGTATTTGTCGTTGTGGCCTATGGACAGATTTTATCATCAGAAATATTGGAAATGCCCAAATTAGGATGTATTAATGTTCACGGTTCTATTTTACCTCAATATCGTGGTGCTGCTCCCATTCAATGGTGTATTTATAACGGCGATCATCAAACAGGAATCACTACAATGTTGATGGATGAAGGTATGGATACTGGAGATATGTTATTAAAAGCTTATACAGATATAAACTTATTTGACAATGCTCATCAAATTGCCGAAAAGTTAGCTAATCAAGGAGCAGATTTATTGATTGAAACTTTGGAAAAATTAGCAGTTGATCAACTTCAACCCATACCTCAAAATAGCGAGGAAGCAACTTATGCTTCTTTAATTGATAAAGATGATTTTATAATTGACTGGAATAAGTCTGCGATCGCAATTCATAATCAAGTTAGAGGATTTTATCCCAATTGTTTTACCTCTTTTCGAGATAATAAATTAAAAATATTAGCTACTATTCCTATAGATGAGAATTATTTACAAGTATTAGCTGAAAACTACCAGGGATTAATAAATCAGGTAGAATCTTTAGATACTAGCATAGGAAAACCTGGAGAAGTTGTTAGTTTAATTAAAAACTTTGGTCCAATAATTAAGACCAGAGAAGGATTACTATTACTATTAGAAATTCAGCGATCTGGGAAACGTCCCCAATCAGGTTGGGATTTAGTCAACGGAACCCGTCTGAAAATAGGAGAAATGCTCACTTAATTGTTAATTTCTATATCTTGTTTAGGTTCAAAAAACTGACAATTTTTACAGTTTCCTTGCGGGTTAACTGCACAAGTAACGATCTCTGAGTTAGCATTGAAACGGCAATTAAAATCTCCTAAAATCCAACGACCATTTACAAGAGTTTTTTCCTGAATTTCCAATATCTTCTGCACGTAAATAGAAATTTTTTGTAGTTGATAACCACCTACTTGATAGTGATAATGATTATGATATTCTAATATGTTGTATGTTTCTCCTTGTAATTCTATAGAACCCCCTTTCTTTGGATTCCAGTCTAGTTTTATTTTCCCTAAAGATTTATTATTATGACTTAAGATAACTTCTGTTAAAATAGAGTCCTGATTCATTATTAGTTTAGCCCATATATTAACCTCTATATTATAATCAACTTTTGCTTAATTTCACAAAAATCAACAACTTTGATAATAGTTTTGATTTCGTTTTAAATTCTTCGGAAAAGAAATAAGGAAAACTCATGAAAATTATCCCTCTTACTAATTTTACTTGATAAAAATTGCTTCACCAAACCAGTAACCTTTTAACTCGCTGAAGGGTTTAGCTTCTGTACCAAAAAGAGGATTCCCTAAAATTAATTCTTCATTTTTAACGTCAATATCTATTAAAACAACTGCGTGAGGAAATTGCTGACTTAACCATCGCTGTTTGACATGAAGTAAGGCTAGTTGTTTCCGATTAATTAAGTCTTTTAAGGTTAAATTACGGCGATATTCTGGGTTTAATCCTAGCTTTTTCATGGTAGCAAGTTCTGCTAATGTATTAGTTCCTAAACGATTTGTTTGAGTAAGTTTAGTAACTTCTTTTTCATTAATCTCTGGATGTTTTCCACTTAGTCTTGCTAGGGTTGCAATACTTGCCGGTGAACAAGTTACAGTGGTTGACTGTATAACAACCCCATCAACAATTTTGAATTCTCCTACATCATTAACAATAGGAGAAAACCAATACAATAATAAACATAAACAGAAAGCAATAGTTCCCAATCCAAGTAATAATTGATTTCGTCTTTTCTTCGAGGAAAATCCAGATAATTCTAAGAGAAATAAGAGTCCAAAGATAAAAAATCCAAAGCACAATAATAAATTGTCAAAAAGTGCTTGCACATAAAGAGAAAGGATGTTAGGAAAAACTTGAGGAAGATAGTAAGCAATATTAGAACGATCAATGATTATCAAGATTGTTAGAATACCCGCTAAACCAATGAAAACTATTCTTGCGGTTTGTTGATGTTTTTCTAAAGCATTTTCTGCGGTAATTCCTTTTTTAGCTAAGTCATTACCTAAATAACCACCTAATCCAAAACCAATCAAACTAGGCATAATTAAGTCTATCACAACAATTTCTCCAAAATAATAAAGTAACTAATTAAGCAAGATAACTTCACTAAATCAATAATATTTAAGCGAGTTCAACTTCTGTTTGTGGATTTTATATTAAAGGATTATTTACAATAATTCCTTTACTTTGATCTAGTACATTGTCTAGGATGAGATATTGTGGTTAAAAATAGTTCCCAACAAAACTACTAAATACTAAACCGATGAAGTTAAGTATCATTAAATTTATCATGTTGTCAATTTCCTTATTTATCTCTAAAATAGAGTAACGTAGCAGAATATGTCAGGAGTATAATTACGCAAAATTGTCAAGTTAATTGTTATTTTTCAACTATTAATTATCAATTCTCAATAAATGACTTTTTTCCTTTGCTTCTCCTGCACAATAGCTATTCCCTACATTAAATTTTTTTGTCTATACTTATTATGAGCAATTTACTTGAAATTGGGCAAAGCGCACCTGATTTTACCCTCAATAACCCCCAAGGTAAATCAGTCACCTTAAAAGATAATTTTGGTCAATGGTTAATCTTATATTTCTACCCAAAAGATAATACCCCAGGTTGCACAACAGAAGCTCAAGATTTTAGCAGATTCAACCCAGAATTTGAGAAGCTTTCTACAAAAATTGTGGGCATAAGTCCTGATTCAGAAAAGTCTCACTGTAAGTTTATTGAGAAACATAATTTATTGATAGAATTACTTTGTGATCCAGATCATCAAGTTGCCAAAGCTTACGGTATTTGGAGTCTAAAAAAGTTTATGGGAAAAGAATATATGGGAATCGTTCGTTCTACATTTATCATTAATCCCCAGGGTAATATTACTTATGTTTGGTCAAAAGTTAGGGTTAAAGATCATGCAGAAAAAGTATTAGGTAAACTACAAGAATTACAAAATTCCAGTCAAGTTTAATTAATTATAACAATTGTAGTAGGGGAAAAATTATCAATGGCTGTTCATCGATAACTGACTAGGGTATAGTATCGAGTATTAATATAATCACCAAAAACTTAAGTAATGAAAGATAAACCTTTATTTTCAGTTGAGAATTTATCTATCCAATATCCTTCAAGTCAAACTTGGGCAGTCCATAAGGTTTCATTCACACTGCAAAAAGGAGAAAAACTAGGCTTAGTGGGGGAATCAGGTTGTGGTAAATCTACAATTGGCAAGGTTGCTATGAATTTGCTACCAAAACTAACTCAAATTGACGGAAAAATCGAATTTCAAGGGGAATCTATTTTTGGGTTAAATATTGAAGGTTTGAGAAGGCTTCGGGGTGAGGTAGTAGGATTAGTATTTCAAGATCCTATGACTCGTCTTGACCCCTTGATGACTATTGGTGAACATTGCTTAGAAACCTTACAAGCCCACCGTCCTAAATTATCCCACAAAGAAGCCAAAAATATCGCTATTGAAACTTTAGAAAAAGTAAAAATTCCCTCTAATCGTTGGGGACAATATCCCCATGAATTTAGCGGTGGAATGAGGCAAAGGGTTGCTATGGCTTTAGCCTTATTATTAGATCCAAAAATGATTATTGCTGATGAACCAACTACTGCCTTAGACGTTACTGTAGCGGCCGAAATATTACAAGAATTAACCCGTTTGTGTGAAGAAGAAGCAATGGGATTGTTACTAATTTCCCATGATTTAGCAATGGTAGGAGAATATTGCGATCGCTTAGCTGTAATGAATGGAGGTAAAATTGTAGAAATAGGGGAAATATCTGATGTTTTACATCATCCAAAACATGATTACACTAAGTCTTTATTAAAGGCTGCACTACATGTTCAAATAGAAGAAAATGAATCTGTTGATAGCAAAAAATTGGGAGAAGAAATAAACAAAGAACCTATATTGAATGTCAATAATTTAAAACAATACTTTACATTAGAAGGGAATTTTATTCAGCAAGTTTTTTCCAAAAAAACAGAAGTTATTAAAGCTGTAGATGATGTTAGTTTTGATTTATATTCAGGAGAAATTTTAGGCTTAGTGGGTGAGTCAGGTTGTGGAAAAAGTACCTTATCTCGTACTATTTTACAGTTATTAAAAGCCACGTCAGGAAACATCAATTTTTTAGGCGAAGATTTAACCAAACTGTCCGAATCAGAAATTCGCCTGAAACGTCGTCAAGTTCAGATGATTTTTCAAGATCCCAACGCTTGTTTAAATCCTTTAATGACTATCGGTCAAAGTGTCTCCGATCCGTTATTTATACATCAATTGGCTAGTGTAGATGAAGCTAAAAAACAGGTTTATGAAATGTTAGAACGGGTAAAATTAACTCCAGTTGAAGACTATTACAACCGCTATCCCAAAGAATTATCAGGAGGGCAACAACAGAGAGTTGCTATTGCTAGAGCATTAATTACTAAACCTAAATTAGTAATTTGTGATGAACCAGTTAGTATGTTAGATGCTAGTGTTCAAGGAAGAGTTTTAGAGTTAATGAGTGAATTAAAAAATGAATTTGATTTGACCTATTTATTCATCACCCACGACCTCTGGGTGGCTCGGTTTTTTTGTAATCGTATTGCGGTTATGAATCAGGGTAAAATTGTAGAAATTGGAGACACTGAAAGTATATTTGAAAATCCACAACACCCCTATACACAAAAGTTACTTAATGCCGCTCCTTTATTAGCAATTTAAATTTCCAATAGTAAAAGGCTTTTTATTTATCTTAAAATCAGTTACGATAAAAAGTTAGTGTAGATCCATAGGATAGAATGCCTATGGGTCTTTTATCTATGTAGAGGGTTCACAATAGGGAACAGGAAAATGGAAAACACGGACATTGTTTTGAGAATTGGCAATCAAGATATTTCATCGGTTGAACTATATCCCCTACTAGCTCAGTACCGCTTACTACCACAACTAGCTAAAGAAATCGTTGTTGATCAAGCGATCTCTTCTATCACCTGTACCCCCGAAGAAACAACTCTATCTCAACAGAACTTCTACCAAAGACAAAAAATCGCAGATCAAAATCAGCTAAAAGCATGGTTAGATCATCACGGTATGACTCCAGAACAACTAGAAAAATTGACTGTTAGGGACTTAAAAATTGAAAAATTTAAGCAACTTACTTGGGGTGATCAATTAGAACCCTACTTTGTCAAATGCAAAGGTCAATTAGATCGGGTGGTTTACTCCCTAATTCGTACCAAAGATCCAGGAGTAGCTCAAGAACTCTACTTCCGTATTCAAGAAGGAGAGAACACCTTTAGCGACTTAGCCAGAGAATACTCTGAAGGTTCAGAAGCCCAGACTGGCGGGCTACTTGGACCAGTAGAATTGAACACCCCCCATCCGAAAATAGCACAGATATTAGCAGCCAGTCGCCCTGGACAACTATCCCCACCGACTCCAGTGGGAGACTGGTGGATTATTTTACGTTTAGAGAAATATGTGTCAGCCCAGCTAGATGACAACACCAAACAACGACTGCTTAACGAACTATTCCAAGGTTGGCTAGTATCCCAGATCAAAGAAAATGTTTCCTTTTCCTCCCCTCAAACTCCCTCAGAACAAGAAAAATTATCCGTTGATCAAAGTTAGTAAGCCAGTGGTATTGGCACTCCCACGAGTAGAACTGCGTGGGATTCTTGCTTCACATCCTCTTAACTAGACATAGTTTGTCTCAAACCATGCCCCCGCCAGACCGAATCCACAAACATTTTAGTTTAACGTCCACTGGCTGCCCGACAGCAGACTGTATAGGTTTTTTAGATGTCTAATAGCTCGAATTAAGGAGCATATTAAACCTGCTATGACTTTGATTCTGGTAAGATTCTGATAAAATAATGGTAGTAAAAAAATTACAACTTAGTCCTTATGCCTCCTCGTTGGCCCCGTAAACCAGATCGCGCTGATCCCGCTTATCGTCGTCTCGACGATCGCATGACATTCGCAGTTCATGTAGTCGCCTTTTTAGCCTGTAACTCCGGTGTTTGGTTCGTTCATAACCTAAAACAAGCACAATGGCAGTGGATAGTCTGGTTTTCAGCAGCTTGGGCGGTGATATTATTAGGGCATTTTATTTACATAGCAGCGATCGCCGATTACAGCGAAAAGTACAATGGCTAATGAAAATACAACCCGAGCAGTTGAATCCCTAGCTGCTGAAATTGGAGAGAATATTTATATCGACGTAGCTAAATGGCACCTATACCTATCGGATGCAAATTTAGATACTCTCCTAGCTGAAAAAATCTATCCTCTGCTAGAGAATGATGAAGTGACAGAAGAATCAATAGGGGAGATCCTGCGTCAAATTTCTGTTCCTTTGGGAGGGGGAAGAAAAGAAGTCCCTCTAATAGAATTGCTACCTGTGCAGTGCCAAAAGAACTTGCTCGATTTGAGCGAAGAGTTTTTGAACAAGTGAGCTTTTTCTGGAAGACAAAAAGCTGTACAATAATAGATATATATAATCCTATTAGGGAATAAATAGGCCCAAAAACATAAATATGATTCAATTGGCCAGCAGGGTAAAACAAGTGACTCCCTCCCTCACCCTAGCCATCACTGCCAAAGCTAAGGAAATGAAAAATCAGGGGATTGATGTTTGTAGCTTCAGTTCAGGAGAACCAGATTTTGACACCCCTCAACACATCAAAAAAGCTGCATCATTAGCCTTAGATCAAGGTAAGACAAAATACGGACCAGTGGCAGGGGAACCACAATTAAGAGAAGCGATCGCTTGTAAATTAAACAATGATAATAAATCAAACTACAGCAGCGATAACGTGATTGTCACCAACGGGGGCAAACACTCCTTGTCTAACCTAATGTTAGCTTTAATTGACAAAGGGGATGAAGTAATTATTCCCGCTCCTTATTGGTTGAGTTACCCTGAAATGGTAAAACTGGCCGAAGGAACACCAGTCATCGTCGAGACCACAGCCCAAAGCGACTATAAAATAACCCCAGAGCAACTTCTTGAGGCAATTACACCCCAAACAAAACTATTTATACTTAATTCTCCCTCAAATCCTACGGGGACAGTATATCAGCCCGAAGAAATTAAAGCCTTAGCCCAAATCATTGTAGAACATGACTTATTGGTGGTTTCCGATGAAATTTACGAAGGAATTCTCTACGACGGAGTAGAACACATTAGCATCGCTTCTCTCGGAGGAGAGATATTTGAACGAACTATTATCAGCAATGGATTTGCCAAAAGCTACTCTATGACAGGGTGGCGTATCGGCTACTTAGCTGGTCCTAAAGAATTAATCAAAGCAACTAGCACTATCCAGAGTCATAGTACCTCCAACGTTTGTACCTTTGCTCAATACGGAGCGATCGCCGCCCTAGAAAGCCCAGAATCTCCTCCATGTCTGCAAACCATGCTCGATGCCTTTACCCAACGTCGCAGGGTCATTTTAGAGAGGATTAGAGCTATTCCTCAACTCAGTTGTCCCACACCTATGGGGGCTTTTTACGTCTTCATCGATATTAGTAAAACAGGACTCAACTCCCTAGAATTTTGTGATAATCTCCTAGCCAAACAACAAGTAGCAGCTATTCCAGGCAGAGCCTTTGGGGCGGATGATTGTATTCGTCTTTCCTATGCCACAGATTTAGCATCCATTGAAGAGGGCATGGACAGAATTGAAAGATTTATCAATACACTATAGTATGCTTCTCGCTATGCAATACCAAAAAATTTTAGTTGCTCTCGATCATTCACCCCTATGTACAAAAGTGTTTAAGGAAGCTATAGACATCGCAGCCCACAACGGAGCAACCCTAATGTTGTTTAATTGTCTGCCCATAGAAACCTCCTACACAAGTTTCTATGAGGGGGAATTTCAAGATTTTTCTTCCCTTATGGGAGAACAACTAGAAAAACAAGCCACAGAAACAGAAGATTGGCTGAAAAATTACGGAGAACAAGCCAGAGAACAAGGTATTTCCACAGAATGGGAGTGGAAAATAGGAGAGCCGGGAAAATCGATCAAAAATAAAGCTAAGAATTGGTCAGCAGATTTAATAGTCCTTGGCCGACGGGGACTAAAAGGACTCCCAGAAATGTTTTTAGGGAGCGTGAGTAACTATATTGTCCATCATGCCCCCTGTTCCGTGTTAATAGTCCAAGAAACAAAAGTTCAGTAAGCCTAGTCTGAAAAGTAGGCGATAGTTAATCTCCAAACCCATCGATGCAAGTAACTAAACTTCCCTTATTCTTCCTATTTTTTGCCAGTTCTTTGATGGTTTCTGTTCCCTCCTCCCCTAAAATGTGTGTCGGGGAAGTCAAAGCCGCAGAGGTGAGATCATTTGGTCAGAGCGGTTCTAATGCTGGTGGTGCTAATTCTGGTAAAAGTGGAGAAAATAGCGATAATTTAACTATTTTTGCCGACGGTTCCCCCCTAACTCTTAACTTAGTAGGAGAAGACGGTCAATCTGGAGAACAAGGTCAACCAGGAGAAGATGCTGAATGTCAAAATCAACCCACTGGCGTAAAACACAATCTATTAGCCCCCAGTGGTGGTAATGGTGGTAGCGGTGGTAACGGGGGAGACGGCGGGAATGGTGGCTCGTTAACCCTTTATGCAACAGATTTATCTCAGCTACAACAAATCTTTGTCAACGCTTCAGGGGGTCAAGGGGGACAACCAGGTCAAGGGGGTCAAGGGGGTCAAGGATGTCGTTGTATCGAACCTTATTGGACAGTGGAAACCTGTAGCGGTAATCCTGGTGACCCTAACTATCGTTGTACGACCTTAGAATATCGCTGTCAAGATGGCAGAAATGGTGCAAACGGAGTTAGTGGGGCTTTTGGTAGAGATGGTTTCCCCGGTCAGCTAACCCTAATTAATTTAGATCAACCTCTCGAACCAGATAAACCAGCGGCTACTGTAACGATGGCCGCACTGAGAGATAAAGGTTATTTATTGTCTAAAAATATCTGGGAAACCCGTAATGGCGCAGCAACTTTATTCGCTCCGGGTTCGGTTATTGATGATCAATATTTAGCTTTGGTTCAACGATTAGAACGTTCTTTTTTATTGATTTGGAATGCACCTCAATCTTTTAATCGATTTTCTCAAGAGAAGATTACTTTAAAATATGAAAATAATCAGGGTATCAGTGTGGATGTTCCTGATAGTATTTGGATTGAGGGAACCACCCAACAACGGAACAATCTTACCCAATTTATTGTTTATAATGCTATTTATAAAGAAGATGCTACTCGTTTAGAAAGTCAAGGGATTTCAGGAAGAGGTAACGAATTACAATTGACTTTAATCGATGAAGCGAATCAATCTGATTTGATTTCCACTAAGTTTGATATTACTTATAGTATTACCCGTTCCGATCCTCGTTTTCGTCCTGTGTCCGATTACACAACTAAATATAAAGGGGAAATCCCAGAAGATTTTGTTATTTTAGATGGGGATACTTTTACAATCGATATTGGAAAATTGCCGATTGAATCTCAACATCTGCGCTCCGGTTTAGGGGTAGAAATTGAAATAGTGGCTACCCGAACTTTTGCAGGTTACACAGACCAACAAACTATCACAGTAAGGGATGTTCTGGGTCCTTTTAGGTAGCTTACAGCGATGCTTACTAATGTGAGAATGTAGGCATAGTATTAACTATCCTATCAATTACTAAGAAGCTGATATGATTTGCTCGTCTAAGCTAAAGTCAATTTCAGCTTGATCACGTTTTGAGGCTAAATAATCATTCTCGAATGAATCTTTTAAACCACCCATTAAATCATACTCAGGTTTCCAATTTAACTCCTGTAATGCTTTATGAATATCGGCAAAAAAGTGTTGCATTCTCAGAGGAAAGGCTTTCTTTTTCCCAAAATCAAACTTTTTAGGATCATAGTGAATAATTTCGAGGTCATCCACAGATTTACCAGCGGCAACAGCGCAAGCTTTAGCTAAGCCATCAAAGGTAACATAACGTTCACCTGAAATGTTATAAATCTGTCCGATCACTTGATTGTTTCCTAACACTGCAACCATGCTTTTAGCTAAGTCTTGAATGTGACCAAATTGGGTAAAATGTAAACCATTACCAGGAATAGGAATAGGTTTATTTCTAACAATTCTATCAAAAAACCAAGCTTCTATATCGTTGTAGTTTTGAGGTCCATAGATATAAGTAGGACGAATAGAAGTCCAGGGAATACCTGATTTTTCTAAATAGCTTTCTGTCTGAAACTTACCCTTATGACGACTGTTGGGATCAACTTCGTCACCTTCTACATGAGGCATTTGATCAGATTTCAAATAAACTCCTGCTGAGCTAACATAAACAAAATGTTTAACTTGATCTTTAAAAATTTCTACTAGGGGTTGAGTGTCGCTTAATTCTCGCCCGTTGTTATCAAAAATAGCGTCGAACTTTTCAGATGCTAACTTTTCTTTTAACTGGTTAGCGTCTTTGCGATCGCCGTGAATTTGTGTTATTCCTTCGATAGGTGCTGGTTGATTTCCTCGGTTAAACAATACTACTTCATGACCTTGCTTAACTAATTCTTTAGTAAGATAAACCCCAATAAAACGGGTTCCTCCCATGATTAAAATACGCATATTTTTAGAGTTCTCCTATTAAAATTAACTTATTGACTTATGCGGCTTCTTTTGGAGGAAGCTTGCGAATTTCTGAATAAAAAGCAGTCCGGCTATAACCGTCATTTCCTTTAATCAAACAGGTGCGTAATCGTAAGTTAGGACTGGCAAACCAGATTCTTTCTTCCATTGAAAAATCACCAACTTCGAGGGTTAAACTTAAGGCCTCATCCTCTCCTAAACTATAGCTTCCTTGGCATGGAGATTGAGACTGAAAACTCTGTATAATTTTCCCTATTTCTTCTCTATTACTATTAGGAATAATGATTATAGTTGAGGTTCCTGTTTGCTTTTTTTGACCGTAATCTGTAGAACTATTCCAAGCTACTTTTTGACCTCCCATCGCCTCACTAGGATGGATACGATATTGTTGACAAAGGGATATAACCGAAGAATGATCTTTTCCTAACCATTCCACTGTTAATTCTGACTTATGACTCTCTGCTTTTTCAGTTTCAAACCGATAGCTACTTCGCTGAGAAAACCATTGACCGACACATGATTCTAAAAATGTTTGTATGTCCATGAATACTGTTTAATTTTCTACTCAAAATAGGGTAATGGGTTGCTCATATCCTTTGTACCAACATGGATTTTTAGGGTCAAAATAGAGGCTTGATTTGGCTAATTTCTTAACCATCCCACAAAATTGATTGTACCACGAGACTTACCCTGCTTCTTGCTGGTTGTGTTGCAGAAGGTTGAGGGAAAATAAAGCGGCTTCTCTGACTTGAGATTGAGCATCTTTCGCTAAGAAGTTGAGAGCAGAGATACTCTTTTCCGTGTTAAAGTTACCTAGAGCCTGTGCTAAACGTTGACGAACTAGCCAGTCATCTGAGTTGGCAAAGCGTAAAATGTCGTCGATAGCATCAACTGCTTTAATTTCCCCAATAGCTGCGATCCCTGCTTGTTGCATGACTGCTTCGTCGCTTTGTAAGGCTTGTAAAAGGATGTTTTTGGCGCGAATATCTCCCAAGTTTCCTAGTGATACAGCAGCACTAAATCGTACTAGCCACTGTGTGTCTTCGTAGAATGCTCTAGCTAAGGGTTCGTAAGCGCGAGGATCTTGAAGATATCCTAACGCGCCGGCTGCATCAGCCCGAATACCGTAGTCTGGGTCTGTTTCTAACAATTTAACCAAAATAGGGTAGCATTCATCCGTTTGCTTAACTCCCAAGGCAAAAACCGCCATTGATCGCACTTGTAAAATTTCGTCGTCTAAAACTTTTTTGATTAAAGGAACAGCCTCTTCTGCTGAGACTTCCCGTAAAGAAGCTAATGCTAAAAGGCGATCACGGGAGTTGGTGCTTTCCAGTTGCAAGGATATCTGTTCAAGTTCAGTAAGCATCACTTTTTCACAATTTTTTATTATTTATTGTCTTTATTGTAACGATTTTTTACAATGAGATCACAAAGTGTTGATAATTCTGTTACTGATGAGGCTGACTTAATTACTCACTCCTTCTAACTCTTCGTCGGTTAATTCATATAAGTTACGCAATTTTTCTAAAGTTTCCTCATCAGCATCCCAGAAACCTCTTCCATTTGCTTCGATCATTCTCCCTACAATATTACGAAATGCTTCGGGGTTTGCTTGGCGTAATTTTTCCGCCATTTCTGAGTCTAAAGCGTAGGTTTGAGCCGCTTGCTCGTACACCCAGTCGTCCTGAAAATCTGTTGTCCCTCCCCATCCTATTAAAGCTGTCATCCTTTGGGAAACTTCATAAGCACCTCCTGAACCCTGGTTAACCATTGCTTCTGCCCATTTAGGATTTAATAATTTGGTACGATATTCTAGTCTTAATAAGTCTTCCAGTTTTCGGGGGTTAGTATCATTAGAAAAGCTCTCAACAAAACTTGCTGTGACTTTTTTTCCACTTTGTTTTTCTGCTGCTAATTTTAAACCTCCCGTGTTGCCATAATATTCTTGAATATCGGTTAAACCGTATTCAACTGAGTCAATTTCTTGGACAATTCTTTCGCTAGTTTTTAATAGTTGGTTGAGAATTTCTGGTCTAGCTTGTCCTTTATCTTTACGTCCATAACTAAAAACATTTCTCTTTTCCCAAGTATTTGCTAATTCATCACTAGATTCCCAGTTCCCATCAACAACTTGATCGTTAACCAAAGAACCAAAATCACCAGCAGGGTTAGAAAAGAGTCGAGCTGAAGCATTTTCTAAGCCTTGCTTTTTTAACTGTAAGTAATGTTTACGAATAAAGTTACTTTCGGAGTTTTCATCTGCTTCTGCGGCCCGTTGGAATAAATCGTCTAATAATTCAATAATATTGACGAAAGTATCACGAAATATTCCCGATAAGTTAGCTAAAACATCAATCCTTGGATGCTCTAATTCTTCTATAGGTTTCAACTCATATCTAACAATTCTTCCAGTTCCTTCTTTGATAGGTTCTGCTCCTACTAATTCTAATAAAATACCCAGGGACTCACCTTTAGTTTTAATTGCGTCTAAACCCCACAATAAAACGGCAATAGTTTCTGGGTAATTACCGTGTTCATGTAGATGCTGTTTGATAGTTTTTTTAGCAATTTCTCGTCCTCTCTCATAAGCGACAGGAGAGGGCATTCTATAAGGATCTAAAGCGTGTATATTTCGTCCCGTGGGCAAAACTCCTGTGCCATCCCTCAATAAGTCTCCCCCTGGTGCAGGGGGAATATACTCTCCATTCAAACCCCGTAATAGATTGGTCATTTCTTCTGAAGTTTGTTTCAGTAAATCTTTAATATAAATAGCTTCTTGTATTGTTTCACTTCGTCCATTAGCTAATTCTAAAATATATTGTAATTCTGGTGATTCAGAAGAAATTGCTTTTCTTTCCTTGTCGGTTAATTTATCTCCAAAGTAAGCTTCTAAATAAGAATCTAATTGTTCTTGACTGGGAATTTCTCCCAAGGTATGTAAACCAGAAGAAAATAACCTTTGTTCTACTATTTGTAAGTATTCATAGACTTTAAGAAAATATTCATTTAATGTGTTTTTACTAAATAACTTTGCATTTTCTACTGTAAACTCAATTCCCAATTTTTTGCCTTCCTCAAACTTACAATCTGCCGCCAAACCAGCATCAACAATTTTTTGAATGATCCCTTCTCTCAAAATCTCATTTTTATTAGTATCTTCTCGATATTCTGCAATTAATTCTCGTAAAGCCATCAATTCTTTATATAAACCCGCTCGTCCATAAGGGGGTACATTATGAGAGATTAACACCCCATATCCTCGACGTTTAGCTAGTATAGATTCTGAGGGATTATTAGCAGCATAGACGTATAAGTTAGGAATATCTCCTAATAAAATATCCGACCAAGAATAACTTGTATTTCCTAATGGTGAACCGGGTAGCCATTCAACAGTTCCATGCATTCCAAAATGAATGACAGCATCCGCAGAAAATTCGTTTTGTAACCACTTATAAAAGGCTGCATATTGAGGATGAGGGGTTAAATCTTTTTCAAACATTAATCTCATGGGATCACCAGAAATACCCAACGGAGGTTGTACTCCTATCCAAACGTTTCCTAGTTGAATGCCACCTATTTGGTATTCATCCCCATAAGTTTTTATTCCTGTTTCTGTTAATGATTTCCATTGTTTTTTAATACGACTTGTTAATAAGTATCCTAACCATTCTTCCAGCCTTTTTACATTAACACTTGTTCTACATTTTTCAACATTATTAGGTGTAATAATTGCTTCATCTCCCTCTTTCACCTGATTAATAATTATTTCCCCATTTTCTGGTAATTCCCCCACGGTATAACCGTTATTTTTTAAGTTCTGTAGTAGTTTTAGTAAGCTACGAGGAACATTCAATAATGCCGCAGTTCCTGTTGCACCGTATCCAGGAGGAAAACCGTACAAAATAATGGCAAGTTTGCGATCTTTTGTTTCAGTTTTACGTAACTTAATCCATTTTTTCAGCCTTCCTGTTAACCGTTTAACTCTTTCAGGAATGATGTAAATGTCGTTACCCACTAAACCCCCCAATGGTACAGTGTCGATCGCACCATCTAACTCAGGAAGTGCGTATAAAACCACACTTTGTAAACCCCCTATTCCCTGTCTTGTCCAAGAGTGAATATCTTGAATTAAAAGAGGTGCAGCAACAATATAAGGAATATTTTTAGCGGTTAAAATACGTTTTGCCACCTCAACTTGTCGTCCAGCTTCCATCGAACCAGCAGGACCTCCCACCAAGGGAAATCCTATGGTAGACACAATAGCATCTACTTCAATGGCATCTTTTGCTAAAGAACGGGTTTCTATATTCCCTAAGTTACGTTGTTGAGTTTCGTAAGTGGTGGTTAACCAATCTCTAACAATTACATGACCCTCAACACCATTAATAAAAATAGGCACAGGGGTTAATCCTTGTTTTTCAAAGGAATGAATTAGTTGGGGAATATAAGGCTGTTTGGTAATGACGTGCTTGCGATATAAAAGAATGGTAACTAGAGGATATTCTAGAGATTTTTTTTTGCGATACCAGTTTAAATATTCACGAGGAGAAGTAAAGTAACCATCATATTCGGGATGGAGTAAACCCATATTAGGTGTTTCGAGAGGTTCTGGTATTTTTCCTACCTTAATTCCTAAATATTTCTCCGCTATTGTCCAACACATAGCGGCAAAGTTCTCTGTTCCCGCTGCGTTCCAGTACCCATAAATAATCAACCAATTGCGTAAATCTTGAACTTTTTTGGCAGGAATAAACTTTAATAATTTTGGTCCCGTTTTTAAGAAACTCAAGTAACCTGCGAGTTTATCTTCTTCTTTTCCACTAGAAAATTTACTTAAAATAAATTTAATTGGTTTTGGCATTCCTTTGGGTTTGTCTCCAATGACAAATTTACCCAAACGAGTCAAACTCATTAACTCTAAAGCTGATTCAAATACTAAACGAATGGGGATATTTTCTACCCTCTCCCTTAACCAAATTACTTGGTCATAATCAAAGATTAAACTAGCAAAAAAAACATCAGCACAACTAAGAGCTTTCTCAACAACTTCCGGTTCTTGGGAAAGAGAGCGATCGCTGTATATTTGTATATCTAAGTCTGCACAACGAGACTGCGCTAACTGTGCAGCTTCTCGGTACAAGTCTAGATTAAACGATTCAAATCCAGTGATAATAACGATGCGTGACATATCTATCTTTAATTTGTAAAGTTTTATAACAGTTTAACCCTTATGATTTATTATAAAGGTTTATTATTGTATTGTGGCTCTGTTTTTCCTCGAAAAAACTTACATTAATATAAAGGCTTTCTTCATCAGAATAACTTTAGATGTTGAGTTAAGAATATCTTGTTTTTTGGAAATATTGAAACAACAGTCACCCTTACTTGCAACTTTCGATTAAACCATTAACCTTTACATAATCAAAGGAACAGAAAAGGTTTTAGTTTGTATTTTATCTCTCCCCAATAATGCCTAGCTCAGCAAAAGTTGGTGACATTTGCCTTACATCAAACTCGTTAGCCTTTTTTCTATATCTAGTAACGGAGAGGGAGGGATTCGAACCCTCGTTAGAGTTACCCCTAAACAGCATTTCCAGTGCTGCGCCTTCAACCGCTCGGCCACCTCTCCTTTTGGGGTCACAAATATCTATTATACATCATCAATCGACTTTTTTAACCATTCTCTAAATAAATTTCCCAAAATATTCCTTGAGTTAACAAGCTCAGTTGAATAGAAACCCCTGTTTGTCAAGGTTTGCTTGAGATTGATGCTAAACTTTAAATCCCCAACAAACTAACCATTAAAGCTTTTTGAGCATGCATTCTATTTTCAGCTTGATCCCAAACTTTGGACTGTTTTCCTTCCATCACACTGTCAGTTATTTCTTCCCCGCGATGTGCCGGTAAACAGTGTAAAACAATAGCGTCTTGATCGGCCTTATTTAACAGCTCATCGTTAATCTGATAAGGTTGAAAAACAGGAATTCTTGATTGGGCTAAATCTTCTTGTCCCATACTTGCCCAAACATCGGTATAAAGCACATGAGAATCTTTGACTGCAGCAATTGGATCATCGGTGATTGTTATCTCAAAACCTGAGATAGCTATTTGTTTGGCTTTTTCAACAATCATCGGTAAAGGTTGATAATCTTTGGGGGTTGCTACTCTAATTTTCATTCCCATTAATGCTCCTCCTAAAATGAGGGAATGAGCCACATTATTCCCATCGCCTAAATAAGTTACCGTACTCCCTGCAAGTTGACCAAAATATTCTTTAATAGTCATAAAATCTGCTAATATTTGACAAGGATGTTCCAAATCAGTGAGAGCATTAATAACAGGAATTTCTGCATATTCTGCAAAGGTTTCTAACTTAGATTGTTCAAAAGTACGAATTGCTAAAATATCTAAATAACGATCTAACACCCTTGCTGTGTCTTTGGTTGGTTCTCCTCTTCCTACTTGAGTTACGCTAGGATTGAGATCTAGCACTTGTCCACCGAGTTGATAGATAGCGGCACTAAAAGAAACTCGAGTGCGCGTAGAAGCTTTATCAAACAATAGTCCAAGGATTTTTTGACAACGGGGCGATCTCTGACCGCTTTTTAGCTCTGCTCCCAACTCTAGCACGCCCATCATTTCTTCTGCACTTAAATCACCAATTCCTAGTACATCTCTTCCCTGGAGGGTTGTCATAATAGCTTTTATCCTCATTCTTTGAGGACTTCATTATAACTAGGGTATTTCCCCTGTCTGGTGAATTATAATTGAGATTTTAGAATTCTTGTATCAATGATTGGTGAGCAGTATATTGAATTTGTGAATAACAATCAGTAATTTACAACGATTATGACACAACCATCATATCCGTCTCGAGGATTACGTCAAAGGGAGTTATGCGAGTATTTAGGCATGAATTATCGTGAAGTTGCTCAGACGGCGCGAAAATTAGGAATTAGCACCCATGCCTATGTGCAACAACAAACTGGTTGGCTGTTGCGAAATGAGCTTTATTATCACCCAGAAAAAGAGGAGTCTTGAACTTCTGATTTCAAAGCAACGCCGTACATTCCAAAATCAACTTTTGGTTAATTAAAGCATAAGGTTGTACCTCTAGAGCTTTACGAAAGGCGGCGATCGCTTCTGCATACTTTCCCAACGCCAATAAACTCAATCCTAAGCCGTGTAAAGCTCCAAAATGATAAGGAACTAATTGAATTACTTGTTCACAATCTTGTCTAGCTTGTTCGTATCTTTCTAAGGAAAAATAGAACACAGCCCTTCGATTCCAAGCTTCAGCAAAATCGGGATAATTATCAACAGTTTCTGTTAGTAATTGTTCGGCTTTTTGCAAGTTTCCCATCTCTAAAAAGGATTGTGATCGCCTCAATAACTCTCGGCCTATCTCTCCTTTTTGCCCGAACCATAAATTCCATAGTTCGCTCGTAGCCCTTTTTCGGGCTACTTCATCCGTTTTTTTTAATTCTTGTAATAACTGCTCGATCTTTGAATATTTCACTGTAATAATGTGGGGATGACTGAATATTTTTTCAAGGATTCTTGAGCGGTTAGTTTATGAATTACTATCCGTTGCTTTGTCTGATTCTACATCGGGAACGTAATCTGGCTTTTGTACATTTTCCCAACCTGCAGGACGTTTTGAATTGTACCAGGCAATGGAGCCTATGGTTACTGCGGCGATAAAACCGACAACATAGACGATAACAAAGTAGGTGGGGAATTGCCCGGCGGTTGCTAGTAACAAATTCATGTTTTCTCAGTTTCTTTACTCATTTCTTTCTATTTTACCAAACCTTGTCACTTGCTTCAAAACATGGAGATACATTTATACTTTAAGATTATTTGATTGTCCAATCAATATAGCAAATGTTTTCTTGTTCAGGAGTTTTTAGTCGATTAAGTCAGACTTTTGATGGCTTTAGTGAAGTTTTTATTGAGCCAGAAACTGTATCTCAATCAACATAAATTATCCTATGTTTGGCCATATGAATTTTTGGTTTAGGCTAATCTTACTAACACTATAGCACTACGCAAAAACGTTAGGACAGTTTTTGAACGCAGCATCTACACATTC
>NZ_JARVCN010000340.1:0-3388 GCF_038442745.1 Crocosphaera sp. Alani8 | reverse complement strand
AGATACCGAGAAAGTATTAGGAATTTTTGCTGCAGAAGACACCTACAACGATACCAACGAAGACGCATTAAGAGACCAAGGTTTCGTGAACCCAGACGGCAGCTTGATTTATTATGGTCAACCTGGCAACGAAAACCCCCCAACCATCTCCCAAATGCTCCAAGCAACCCTGGATTTAGATATTTTCAGCAACCCTGAAAATGGGATGTTTGTGGTGCTAGAAGAAGAAGCAACCGACAACTTCGGCAACAATAACAACGCAGGGGGAACCATCGAAGCCGTACTACGAGCCGATGCGGCCATTGGAGTTGCCCAAGACTACGTGGATAATACCAATCCCAACACCCTAATTATCACCGCCGCCGATAGCGATGGGGGTGGTTTAGAAGTAGACGATACTTCAGGGGACACCGTTGGCACCACCAGAATACAACCCCCCTTTGAAACCAGAATCCCTCGGGATGGCACTACCGGTAGCGACACTGCTCCTTTTGTCAGCGCACCAGACGTAGACGGAGACACATTTGAATTTGGAGTAATCTGGTCTGGGAACCCCGACGTTGCAGGGAGTATCGTCTCCAAAACCTACGGTTTAAACGCCGAGAAACTGCCCGCAACCATCGATAATACAGGGATTTATCGCCTCATGTACGAAACCCTGTTCGATGTAGCATTACCTGCTCCAGAAGGCATCCCGGACGATATCAACGATTTACCCTCAGCCCCCGAACCCACCCAAGACACAGGTAACGTCATCTTTATCCATCCCGACGGTGCCAGTCCCTCCCACTACGCAGCAGCCCGTTTTTCCTCTGTGGGTCCAGATGGTCGCTTAAACTGGGACTTGATGAGCGATGCAGGGGTATATCTCGGTCATATGGAAGACCGCATCGTGGGTACCTCCAACGGAGGAGCAGTGGTTCACGCCTACGGAATCAAACCCTTTGCAGGTAGTTACGGGTTAGATGAGGAAGGAACTCCTTATACCTCTCTCTCCGGTCAGAGAGGAACCACTATCATGCAAGAAGCTATCGCAGCCGGGAAACCTACTGCGGTGATTAACTCGGGTTTTATTGCCGAACCAGGAACAGGGGTATTTCTCTCCGCAGCAGAAAACCGTAGCAATGTTCAAGAAATCACTCTAGAGGTGGTGGAGTCTGGTGTTGATGTGATTATGGGAGCAGGAGAAATCCATTACCTACCCATAGGAACTGTGGGAGAGTTTGGTCGAGAGGGAATTCGTGAGGATGGACGGAACCTGATCGAAGAAGCTGAAGATATGGGTTATACGGTTGTTTACACCCTGGCAGAATTAGAGGCTTTACCTGCGGACACGGAGAGGGTTTTAGGGGTGTTTGCTGCGGAAGATACTTACAACGACACCAACGAAGCTGCCTTGATTGAAAATGATTTTGTCAATGAAGATGGTAGCTTAATACTTTATGGTCAACCAGGAAACGAAAATCCTCCCACGGTTGCGGATATGTTGGAAGCAACTTTAGGGTTGGATAAGTTTGCTAACGCTGAACACGGTTTCATGGTGGTTCTGGAAGAGGAAGGGGCGGATAACTTCCCCAATAATAATAATACCGCAGGGTCTATCGAGGCTACTTTACGGGCTGATGCGGCTATTGGTGTGGCTCAGGATTTTGTCAATAATGTTGACCCGAACACTTTAATTTTAACTGCTGCTGATAGCGATGCTGGTGGTTTGGAGGTGGATGATGTGTCTGGGGATACTGTTGGTAGCACCAGTGTACAAACTCCTTTTGAAACGGAAGTTCCTCGGGATGGCACTACTGGTAATGATACTGCTCCTTTTGTCACTGGTGCGCCGGATGCTGACGGAGATATTTTTGAGTTTGGGATTGCTTATGCTACTACTTCGGATGTTGCTGGTAGTATCGTTTCTAAGGCTTACGGTTTAAATTCTGAGATGTTAGAGGCTACGGTGGATAACACTGATATGTACCGTATCATGTACCAAACTCTTTTTGGTGTCTCTCCTGAAGAAGTTAGCAACACAACTTTAGTAGGATTTTCTTCTCTACCTGCTGATACCTTTGAACCGGGACTACCTGGCGGTTCTGGTAATGCAGTTAATAACCCCACCAACGGACGGACAACTCCTTTCCCCGAACAACCAGTACAAGGATTTAGTGGGGTACAATTTGCCGAAGATGGTAATTATTGGTTTTTATCCGATAACGGTTACGGTAATGCGGCCAATAGTGCTGATTATCTCCTGAGAATCTTTAAAGTTGACCCCAACTTCCAAACCCCAGAAGGCGGCACAGGGGAAGCAGAAGTCCTCGACTTTATCCAACTATCTGATCCTAACGATTTAATCCCCTTTGATATTGAGTTAGAAGGAACCGCCAACAGACTGTTGACCGGTGCCGATTTTGACATTGAATCCATTGTTGTCACAGAAGATCGTATTTGGATTGGGGAGGAATTCGGACCTTATATCCTAGAATTTAACCTAGAAGGGGAATTAGTGAGCGAACCCATTGCTACTCCTAATTTTCCTGAATTCGATACCTTAAACGGCCAAACTCCTCTGGTAATCGGTCACCGTGGTGCCAGTGGTGAGCGTCCTGAACATACCTTAGAAGCCTACCAATTAGCTATTGAACAGGGTGCTGACTTTATTGAACCCGATTTAGTGGCCACCAGCGACGGGGTTTTAATTGCTCGTCATGAAAACGATCTAGCAAGGGTAGAACTGGACGAAAATGGAGAGATTCTCCTCGATGGAGAAGGTAATCCCATTGTTACCTCCGAAAGCACAAACGTTGCTGAATTGCCTCAATTTAGCGATCGCCTGACGGTTAAAAGTGTTGACGGTACTCTGGTTGGGGGTTGGTTCTCCGAAGATTTCACCTTAGCTGAGATTAAGGAATTACGGGCTAGAGAGCGAATTCCTAACGTTCGTCCCGACAATACTGCTTTTAACGATCAGTTTGAAATTCCCACCTTTGCAGAGGTTATTCAACTGGTTAAAGACGTTGAAGCTGAAACCGGTCAACAAATCGGGATTTATCCTGAAACCAAGCATCCTCAAATAACCAGCCAACTTACCGGAGAAATTAGACCTTATATTCAATGGGCCCACGATGCAGGGATGCAAATCCATCCTTACACCCATCGTAACGAAGAGAACTTCTTAACCCTAAACCCCGATGGTACTCCTCAAACCCCCGAATCAGAACTGGAGCAGTTATTTGGCTTAGGGGTAGATGGGATCTTCACCGACTTCCCCGAAACGGGTGCCATTGTACGGGATCAATTAGCAGATACGGAAGTGCGCTCTCCTGATAACCCCGCAGTCTTAGCCTGCATTATTCATGAAGAAAAAACAAAACAAAAAAATAAGCAATTAGCA
>NZ_JARVCN010000339.1:0-3390 GCF_038442745.1 Crocosphaera sp. Alani8 | reverse complement strand
TCCTCCATAAGTCTCTACCTAACCCGAACTTTGCACAGCATCTTCTTAACGCCATAGCTTCAGCATTACTAGAAGGATCTCCATAAGATGAACAGTCAACATCCTCGGTTCCTGTTGCTTCCCTTGTAAGTGATTTATCATCACCATAAATAGTAAGAACACCCGTTAAAGTAAGACGATTACTAATCTGATTAACATCCTTTATTGACCATGACCAGCCGTCAATTCCACACCGTTCATCTAATAGGTCACACAGGTTGTACCAAGCTATGTAATCAATCTCATCAATCTTTTTCTTGTCTTTAAATATTCCTTTTTTACTAATCTTCTGTTTAGGAACTGGTTGTGCTAAGTTGTTCAAAATCTCTGCTAGTTTCATGTCTTTTCTCTGAAGGTAATTGACTTATTTTTTGAGGTACTGTAGAGTTGTACAAATGATTGCCACATGAGTAATGCTTTAAAAGTTAGGTCGTTATTAGAAGGGGAAATTAATCCCCTTTTTTGTTTCCTAAATGAATAATTAGTAGTAAATAAAGTCGAGTCCTAAGCTATCTTTGCTCATAGGATAATTTTCTTTCGGTAAACCTGCTTCTTCCCAAGCTTTTTCTAGTGCTTCCCAATCGAAGTCTCCTGTAACTGCTAAGGTCTTTTCTCCTGTGAACCCATTTATGCAATAGTTCTCGTAAACTTCTGCATAAAATTTATCAGGGATACACTCAACTAATTGCTCTAATTGTTTTGTGGTAATGTTCATTTTTCCTCAGTTTTCCAAATGGTGTTAATGTTAGTAATAGATGAATTCGGTTCCAATTTGAGTTCTTCTTTTAGGAGAATACTTCTTGAGTATTCCTGCCTCTTTCCAGGCTTTTTCAAGTATCTCCCAATCAAAATCTCCTATCAAGGCAAAGTGTGTCTCTTTGATTCCCCCTTTGTACACAGGGTACTCGTGAATTTCCGTTTCAAATTCACATGGGATACGTTCAATTACTTGATTTAATTTTTCTCTGCTAATGTTCATTTTCACTCCTCACTTAATCAGTTATCAGTCACACGCTTCGCTCAGTCATCAGTAACCAAATATGCGAATGGTTACTGGTGACTGCGTGACTGATTAAAACTCGTGACAAGGGTTGTTTGCCCAGTACCAATCTGCAAGTAGATAGCCTATAAATTGCTCTCGGTACTGCTTTAAAGCTTGTAATATTGATGTTTGGTTCACATCATCATGGGGCAAAAATATTGATACTGTCTCGATTCCTTTTGGAGATGAAGTACCGTCCTCTGCGTCAATTTCCTGTTCGTGGGTATGCAAGGTAACTACAACCTCATCCATACTGTTCCTACAGTCATCGGTCATTTCGTGATAGCCACGGGTTACTTTGTCGAATAATGTACAAGTACCTCTAGACCTTGCGTCCCCTTCATATTTTTTGAACATGGGACACTGTTCGCAGGTGTGACACACTTGTGTACTATTTGATATCATTGGTTAGTTGCCCCTCCTTTTGGGGTTTCGTTTGAGAAAGGCGATCGCTTCCAGTCGAAAGTTGGCGATTGCCTTTCTTTTGTCCATAATAATCTAAATGATTAGACTTGTCAAGCAAACAAGACAGTTGATGGGTCTATTTATTTGTGTTAGTCTATATAATGATAATGATATAGACTAAGAGGATAATCTAAATGCTTGTATTGACAGGAATGAATTTAAGACAATTGCGAGATAAAGCCAAACTAAAGCCTGAAGAAGCCGCTTATAAAATAGGAGTTGCTTTATCAACATTACGAAATTGGGAAGCGGGGAAGCACCAACCGACAATGACCATTAGTGAATTTCGTAATGCTCTTTCTGTCTATCAATGTTCACTCGAAGATTTTGATCAAGCGGTTAAAGAGTCAGTACAAGCTTATAAAAACGAGCAAATTCTAAGTAAGGAAAAGTAATTTTGCTCATAAACCTCATAAATCAGTAAGCTAACTACAACCTAATGATTATCCTTACTTACAATGGCAAATCCCTAAATCAACGCCCAGAAAACAACTATGTTAACTTGAGCCAATTGTGTGCCACGCACGGTAAAAAGCTTAATAATTGGACTCCCTCAAAGCTTGGAAAGTCTTATTTAGAGGCACTTTCTGCCAGGACGCAAAAAAGCGTCCTGGAATTAATCGATACTACGGTCGGTGGACATGGCGGTTCCAAAACCTGGGGTCACCTCCTAGCTGCGATTGGGGTCGCTCGGTGGGTCTCTACTGAGTTTGGTCTTTGGTGCAATGAGCATATAAAAACCTTAATCGAGACTGGGACAACAACAATAACGGATAATGCCGAGATTAAATCTTTTTTAATCAACATTCAGGAGGAAAATCGACAATTAAGACAAGAAAATCAACAGATTCAGCAAAGCATCTTTCAAATCCTTGACGCAATTCAAAAATTGCAAACGCTGGATACTGAAACAACAGCTAAGGAGATCGCACAGAAAGCCGAGGAAAAATTAGACGAATATCACGGCAAAAAAGCCCTAGAATTCAAAAGAATCAGGGAACGAAACGAAATAAATAAGTATTTGCGAAGAAATCGATAACTGAGTCAATTCAGCTATCGATTTTTGCAATAACGCTATTCAGTTAAGTCAAAAAAGAAAAGTTGGAGATGCTTTTCTCGTGTCCACCACTGGTTAAAACTAGCAAGACAACAATGGAGATGCTGTAAAGGTCACTGAAAGAGTTTCTTCACTGCAAGAGGCACTACGAGCGGCTTTGAGCCGGCATCCAACAAAAAAAATCAATTTCTTCTATCATAGTTGTCTTCTCTAGTATTTTCCAAATGGTCATGACAAATAAGCATCTCCAGTAGTACACAAACACTGGAGAAAATCATGAACAACGTCAATGAGCAACACCGCAACGAATGGGTTAAAGGTTCCGCAGTAGCACCCTCAATCGTATATTTGAACGTCAGATCGCTGATCAACACCGATACCTTTGACTTCCTACTCTACTCAGAAAAGGTATCCCGCCGAAATGATGGAAGGATCAACAATGGAACGTTGAAAGCCAATGCCCATTTAGAATTAGGGGGATGGGGGGTAAATGCCATTGACCCAGAAACCGGTGAAGACTTGTTGTGGGGTCAACTTAAACCCAACACCCCCAAAGTCGGCAAAGATGGGAAAACCAGAAAATATGAGGTTCCATCATTCGAGCCGGTTCAACCAATTTGCCTAAAAGTTTCCCATAGAATCGGGTTGAAAGTAGCCAAGAAAGCAGGTTTACTGAAGCAATATCGAGAACGTATCCGTGAACAATGGATACTGACCGAGGGCATCACCTACAAGGAATTTCTACGGTTAAAAGATAAGTTATTCTGGAAGTGGGTAAAGGACAACC
>NZ_JARVCN010000338.1:0-3402 GCF_038442745.1 Crocosphaera sp. Alani8 | reverse complement strand
CTTGTTTTAGGGAATCACCGTTCTTTAGCGGAGCGTAGGGCGGTGAGGATGTCAAAATTTTAGAAATCAACACATCAAAAGTCAGAAATAAAACCTGAAGTGTACCCTATAAGTCTGAGAAAACGTATATCGTTATAAGATAAGGTTATTACATCGATACAAACAGTGATTATGCACCCTGAACTAGAGAAATCATTACAAAAACGTCAAGCTCTCAAAATTATTAGTGGTTTGACCAATTTTGATACTAGCAAAGTTTCCGCCATCGCTAAGGCAGCCCAAGCAGGGGGGGCTACTTTTGTCGATATTGCCGCCTCACCCAGTTTAGTGCGTCAGGTTCGTTCTCTGATTGATTTACCCATTTGTGTATCTGCGGTAGAAGCCCAATTATTAGCAGATGCAGTGGAAGCAGGGGCAGATTTGGTAGAAATTGGTAATTTTGATGCTTTTTACGCCCAAGGGAGACGGTTTGCAGCTCCAGAAGTCCTCGCTTTAACCCAAGAAACCCGCGCCCTACTCCCCCACACTCCCCTTTGTGTAACAGTTCCCCATATTTTACCTTTGGACGAACAGGTAGCATTAGCGGAGAAGTTAGTAGAAGCAGGAGCTAACTTAATTCAAACGGAAGGGGGAACCAGTAGTCATCCTACCCATCCAGGTACTTTGGGGTTAATCGAAAAAGCCGCCCCCACTTTAGCCGCAGCCTACAGCATTTCTCGTGCTGTTTCTGTGCCTGTTATCTGTGCTTCTGGATTATCCACTGTTACTGTACCTATGGCTATTACTGCTGGTGCTTTAGGAGTTGGCGTAGGTTCGGCTATTAACCAACTCAACGATGAAGTGGCTATGGTGGCTGCAGTTCGTGCTTTGGTAGAATCCCTAGAAAACAGTTCTGTTAGGGTTAACGTTTAGATGATTGATGCTCTCCTGACTGATTATCAGGAGAGTAAGGCTGCCGATTTTTTATCTAGTAACAAAGTGGCATCGGAGTGTTTTCTTAAAAAAGAAGCAGGACAATTAGGAGAAATGTCATCTTTTAAGGTTTTTTGAATAATATCTGCTTTGTTTTCTCCTACTGCTAAACAGAGTATTTTTTGTGCGGACAAAATCGCAGGAATAGTGACAGTTAAAGCGTATTTTGGAACTTGGTCAAGGGTCTTAAAATGTCCTTGATTAACTTGTACCCAACGGGTTTGTTGGTCTAATTTAACGATTTTTACTCGGTGAGCATCATCAAAATTAGCTACTTGAGGCTCGTTGAAAGCTAAATGTCCATTGACTCCAACTCCCAAACAACATAAATCAATGGGGTATTGTTCAAGGAGTTTTGTGTAGCGATAGCACTCTTCTATGGGTTCTAAAGCGTCCCCGATTATGTAATTGAATGATTTAGGGTTAATCCGTTTTTCTACTTTTTCATGGAGATAGAAACGAAAACTAGCCGAATTATCTCCTTCAATACCTAAATATTCATCCAAATGTAATAGATTTATGCGCGACCAATCAATTCTTTGTTCAGCAATAATCAAATCAAGGAATTTCAATTGAGAATTTCCTGTTGCTAATAAAATTGTTGCTTCTGATTTGTTTTCTAGAACTTTCTCTATATAACTTTGACCAATTTTAGCTGCTTCGGTGGCGAGTTTCTCTTCCGTTTCGTAAATTTGAGTCACCAAGGAATCAACGTTTAAAACTTGATGGGATGTCATAATTAATTAGTCTGTATCATACTTGAGGATCGATCTTTTTTTCAGGTACCCCCGGAGACATTTTGGGGTTTTTAAGAGAATAGCCTTGTCGCTCTAAATTTTCAACAAATTTGTCTGGATCTTTACTATGATTGACTCCTTTTTCAAGTGACATTTTTCTTACTTTTTTTAGTTTAGCTTTTCGTCCCATTGGGTCTACTTTCCTATCAAGCTGTTTCTATGATTGTACCTCTTTTCACCATAGTTAGGCTAAGTTAATTAATATCACTTAACAGTTAGCAATGTCTCTAAGGTAACTGATTGATTCTAGGATTTACATAAGTAATAAAATTTTATATTTATACTTTAATCATCAAAAGCATATAAATCTTTCTCCTTTCCCAAAGCAAAACTTAAGGACTTTTTAAAACTAGCATTGGATTGACTGATAAATAATAAAAAACCGATAAAAGCAAAACTACTGCTAATAGTAAAAATAGTCTGATAATTTAAACTACTACCCAAACTTCCTACTAGGGGACCTGCTAAGGCATTTCCAATATCAAAACCACCCAAGCAAACCGAATAAACTCGACCTCTTTCATAACCAGAAGAACGATCAGAAATCAAAGCAATGATCGTCGGAAGCAAAGTCCCTGCACCAATACCTTCAAAAATAGCAGCTATTAATACTTGTTGTCCTCCTGTTGCTTGAGTTAAAAAGATCATAGAGACAAAATAACAAAGAAGGCTGATAGTTATCAATGGACCACGACCATAACGATCAGAAATAGAACCCGAAAACATCCGAGAAGAAAAACTAGCGATCGCTGCTGTTGTATAAAACCAACCTGCACTAAATCCTAATTCTGTTTCTTCGAGAAATAGGGGTAAAAATGTAATTAATGACCCGAATAATAACCCAATCATCAATAAAATCAGAGCAGGAATTCCTAAAGAACGACTGAGCAACATTTGCTTAAAATTACGACTTTCTCCCGAAATATTAGCCTTTTGCTGCTGATTAAACTGGGGTTTTTCAGGAATTGGCCCCAATAAAAACAAACCTAATAATCCAAAACTTGCCGAAGATATAAACAAAGCAGGATAGCCCCATATTTCTTGTAAGAAACCCCCCAAAGCAGGTCCAATACTCATACCAATAGGGGTTACTAAACTCATGTAACCGATTAATTCTCCCCGTTGTTTCATAGGGGATAAATCAACTACCAACGCACTATAAGCTGTTGTAAAAGCAGCGATACTCACCCCATGAATAGCACGAACTAAAATTAAAGGGAAAACAGACTGAATTAATAAATAACCCACGGGAGAAATTCCTGCTACAATTACCCCGATAGAAAGCACTAATTTACGACTTTTGGTATCGGCCAGATAACCCAAAAGAGTACGAGAACAAAGTAACCCAATGGCGAAACTCCCCATCACTAAACCGATCTGCGATCGACTTCCCCCAAGTTCTTTGATATAAGTGGGTAGTGTGGGTAATAAGGTGGTAATACTAATCCAAAAGAATAAGCCTATGACGGACAAAAACCCTAGACTGCGCCTTTGTTGCGGTGCGAGACTGCTATAAGCTGTCAAAATACTCACAGATAATATCCAATATTTACATAACTTAATATATATTTCATCTTAGACGTATCTTCTCAAAAAGCCAGGGGTCACTCGCTGCGAAAACTTAGGCCAAACA
>NZ_JARVCN010000337.1:0-3404 GCF_038442745.1 Crocosphaera sp. Alani8 | reverse complement strand
TTTATGAACATGGTTTGGAACTTTGTCTTGTCAGGTGCAAGATGTGAGTTAAGATTATAACCTGCATTAACTTAAAGATCAATAGTTAATTCGGTTCATTTAACGGCTATTTTTCTCCAGATGATTCGTGTCAGTTTTGCCCTTTACCTATTTGATGGGCTACATAAGTTCGCAGCACATCATTAATTAAGGTTTGATAGCCTCTTATTTCGGGGTTGTTTTTAGCCGTATTGCGGAACCATTCTAGAGTTTCAGTATCAACTCGTATTGATATGGCTTCTGTTGCTGGTTTTCGCTTTACCAACTGAGCATTCTTGAAAAATTCTTGATCAAGCTCAGGAATATCCGAATAGTCTATGTCTGAATCTGACATATTCACTAATTGACTATGTCTTTGTTCGGGTGACATATCTTGACTAAATTGATTGTTGATCATAAATTTTTCTCTCCTTTCTACTCGCTCGTCGTGCAGATATGATTCTGGTCACTCCGTTTCTATCTGTATGGACGACTAAAATCACAATAACTGGCTGCTTGGGCAGAAACAGTTGACCGATTGAGAGTTCTCTGGTTTCTTCATAATTAAAGCGATTATCCTTGTAGGTTAATAGATTGGGATCTTTGAATATCTCTATTGCTTCTTGAAAAGAAATACCATGCTTAATGATGTTGGTTCGGTTCTTTTGTTCATCCCACTCGAATTTCATACTCTTAATATACCTTTTTGTATATACAAAATCAAGGCTTTCTTTTCTGCGATCACAGATGCCCTTGACTTTCTGGTTAATTATCAAAAAATTACCCTAAAAATGATTCTATATCTTCATTTTTTTGTATAGTAATTAATAACCTCATTCCTTTGTGCAGTGGGTGTCATCTTTAATCTGCACCAAAGAAAACGGACAAATATGAGCATCGTGTCAATTAAAATTAGATTTAGGAGTTTAAACTGTCATCAATTTTCCCATCTATCTATGAATTTAATTTTTAGTATTTTGTGTTTGATTTTTCTAATTGTAACCCTTTGGTTTGGTGTATATAACTATCTCTTTTTGAAAGAGGCTTTAGCCATTGAAGGAAAAGTTGTTGGTCTAGATAGAAGTATTACAAGAACATCGGCTAGTAGTTCAAGTCAAAATAGCTATCCCATAATAGAATATATAAATCCTTTGACACAAGAAAAAAAGAAATTTAAAGCATCAGTAGCAGCTTTAAATGTCAAAATAGGAACTCTCGTCTGGGTTGCCTATCGTCAAAAAACACAAACTGAAAAACTTATTTCTTTTGGAGAGATTCTCATCCCTTCTGCCATTTTTGGTTTATTTGGACTGACTCTTCTTCTTATTCTTTTTCCTCTATCTCAAAGCCGCAAAATAGTTTACTGGCTTTTAAGAATATTTCATATTTTTTAGGCATTACTCAAATTTGAAGATTAGCAATATAGTACATCAATATGAACAAGTAAAGAGTGACTCTTAGTCCTTGGATAATCCTATTTCTTTCTTGGGTAGTGCCTCTTTATAGTTTGATTTATAATCGAATCTATCCCAGTTATGAAAGTGCTTTGAGCGTCCCTTACGGATTTATTATAGGCTGCGTCATCCATTCATTTCTGTTAATAGCATGGCTCCTAATTAGGCACTCAAAAATTCAGACTTTTGAGTTGATTATCTTAGTAACTTCCTTTATTCTTTTGATTTTATTGACTCTGTCCAGTAACAGTGGCTCCTTAAGCCAATTCAGTCTTGATGGTCTTCACAGTGCTTTCAGTTAAGCTAGTTCTCATAAGTCAAACAAGGGTACTAAAAATTACCTATTTTCCTTATTTTTTTCCAGGATTTCACACTGTTTCATCACCAAAATATCACCTTGACGGACGGCTTTAACTGACCATGTTTGTCCTGTTTTCATATTTTCATGAGCGGGATTAATACTAATTCTGAGGGTTTTGAGAGGAGGACGACTAACTTTGAGTTGAACAAAGGACATCTTTTTTCCTAACACGGTCACTCTTCCAATCATCGTCATAGCTGATTCTGTTGCTTCATTGGAGATTTCTTCTAAATGATGAAATTCCTTTAATGGTTTGGCGATTAATTCGGCCAGATCTAACACTTTAATGAAGTGAGAAATTGTCCTAATTTCATCGGTTCGTTCATGAACTTTTTGTTGTGCGAGAACTAATCTTTGTTCCGTGTTATATAATAACTTTCTACTTGCTAAATATTCAATTGCTTAATAAAATCTGCTACCATTAAAACAAATTCATCTGAAGATTCATAAGGCATTACATTCCGTCCTGAAATTTGACATCCTTGACTTAAGGGAAGATTCTTTAAATATAGTTCTAATCGTTGCACTGGGGTTTCTGTTTTTCCTTCTTTGCTAATACTAGACGCTTCTTCTCCAAAAATTACTAATGTCGGCTGTTGAATAGCTTGAATGTCATTAGTATAATCTCGTCTCCAAAACCCTGCTAAAAAGGAAAAAACGGCATAGCGAGTTTGAATATCTTTTGCCCCTTTTTCTAAAAAATCTAGCCATTCATTATCTATCATTTCTGCTTTTGCAAATAATTGGCGCACTGAAAATGATTGTAAAAATTGACGACGACGGGCATAACGATAGAATCCATTTCCTAACCCAATTGGAGAGTTAAACAATAGATTCCATAAGAGTTTTTGCTGTAGCGGTTTTGCCGGCTCTGTCATGATACGCCATGCCGGAGGACCAGATAATACTAATCCTTTGATAAAATTAGGTTGAGATGAATTCTTAATGAGTTCAATAGCCACTGGAAATAATGCCCCTTGAACGACTAAAACAACTGGCTTTTTAACAACTATTTTAATAAAATGTTGTAACTGTTTTGCCCAATCTTCAGAATAGTAACAAACATGAGGTTTGTCACTGTTTCCACAACCAAGCAAATCAGGGTTATATAAAGTATGATTATGACCATTATTGAACCAAGTCTCAGCAAAGCGATGCCAAAATACTCCTGATAAGCCTACGCCAATGGGATGAATTAATAACAAAGCTAAATTTTCTTCTTTAGACGTTTCAGACTTATGAATAGTATAAGCACAATTAAAGTTTTTCCAACTATAGTAGTGTTTTTTAGAAGGTAGCATAAGTAAATGAAAATTAATGTATTGCGTTACTCTGAAGTTTTAAAAAATTCATCATTATTGTATCTTAAATTGCCATTACAGCGTTTCTCATAACCAGTGAGGTACAGTTAGGAGGCAGAAAGAATCGCGGAGTGAGACTACGAAACTTTAAGGAGATCCCACGGTCTCTTAGTCCATCCCCACGGACTCGTAAGGCATAGGAATCATCTTGGTTGAGAACTTAGCCTGCATTATTCATGAGAGAATTAAGAACAAGCATGAAAGCCTTAT
>NZ_JARVCN010000336.1:0-3446 GCF_038442745.1 Crocosphaera sp. Alani8 | reverse complement strand
TTTGGCCTAAGTTTTCGCAGCGAGTGACCCCTGGCTTTTTGAGAAGATACGAAAACTAGAAGTTTATAATAAGGACAAAAAAGCAACAGGAAACCCCATCACTCTAGATGATTTAATTGAAGAATACGATCTAGATCCCATTGCTTTACAGAGTTTAACCAAAGAAAAGATCGGTATTGAAATCATCCCGGCAGTTGTTAAAGGAGAAACCTACGAAGAGGCAAGAAGAAGGGTAAGATCCGTATTTGTCCATGTTAACCGTATGGCCATTTCTTTGAGTAAAGGACAGTTAGTTTTATTGAACGAAGACGATGGTTTTGCAATTGTTTCTAGACGACTTGCTATTACCCATCCCTTGTTAAAAGATAGAGATGAAAAAGACTGGAACTCTCGGGTTAATTGGGACAGTGCAACTATTGCTAATAAATCAACTGTTTTAACCACTTTGCAATCATTACAAGATATAACAGAGGGCTATTTAGCCAGTAAATTTACCCACTGGAAAAGTAAAGATAAAAAGAACCTAATTTCTTTACGTCCCGATGACAAAGAGATAGAAGAAGGGTTTAACCTATTAACAGAATTATTCAACAAATTAGCCAGTTTACCTAGCTATCGCCAATTAGAACAAGGAGTTAAAACCTACGAATTGAGACGATTTAACCACGAAAAAGGAGGGGGGGAAGGTAACTTTTTATTTCGTCCCGTTGGGCAAATAGCATTAGCACAAGCATTAGGATTTTTAATATTTAGTCAAAAATTAAACTTAAAAAGTATTATTAAGAAACTAATTTATTTTGACGAAATTGGAGGATTTAGTTATATGGACACCTCCCAATCTATCTGGTACGGAGTTCTTTATGATCCCATGAAAAAAAGAATTCAGGTATCAGGTAAAAAATTAGCTAGTCGTTTATTAATTTACTTATTAGGTGGAGTAAAAGACGACTTAGAAAAAGCAGAAATTCGTAGGGAATTAGCAGAAGCGAGAACTATTAGAGATGCTGCTACCAATGAAGAAAAAACTATCGATTTTAAAGGTAACTTTGTTAACCCCAAAAAAGTTGGTCTACCTAATATTTTGGTTGATAGTTGATCCCCATTGTGGCATGATAACTGATAAATAATATCTAACTGTCTGGTGTCAATATGAATGCAGATACTGTCTTTCAACTCATACAACAATCTTTGAGAGTTGGGGTAGGTTTTACTACTTCCATTTTAGAAACCCTACAAGATCCTCAAAAACGTAATCAAACCTTTTCCGAACTGCAAGAAGAAATTACCCAAAAAACCGCAGAATGGGCAAAAAAAGGCGAAATTACCGAACAAGAAGCGCGAGAATTTCTAGATCGATGGTTAAATCAACCAAAATCCTCAAAAAATCCCCCAGGATCTACTACTACTAGCAAAACTAAAGCTGATGTAAATCAAGAAATTCAACAACTGACTGAAAAAATTATCACCCTGAGACAAGAACTCGAAGACTTAAGGCAGAAAAAAAAGCCTTAATCATCTAAAAATAGAGATCTAAGACTCTTTTTGACAATAATGTATTATCTAGTCATTCGACCAGGTTTCGCAACTAATTAGATCACTAATGCGATCCCGTAATAAATAATCAAATTTTTCTAGTTCGTGTTCAACCCATATCCATTCCCTTGCTGGAATATGATCGCATAAGCTAGAAATTGGTTGTTGACGACTAACTAAACCCCTATCTACCAAATGACGGGCCTCTTGTTGTATAAAATCGATAGAATAACGAGAAAAAGTAACAGGAACTTGTGTGGAAAGATTCATAAGTAGAACACCAAACCGGTAAATATCTTGACCCTGACCTTTAAAATGATCGAACCTACAGACAAAAGCTGCAAAGTCTTTTTGTATTGTTCATTACATTCTCCACCCAATTGTGTCAGGATGTGCAGAAATTTCCACTTTCTTTTATAATTCTATATTCAAAAATAATTAGAGTCCTAATGTGGGGACTAGGACTCGAGTGATGTATTCAAAAAGGTTGACTGATAACAAAATATAGCTATGTGACTTACCAAAGACTCTTACTCGTGGAGATGGGAAAAATTAACCTAATATGATTGTTTAATCATTATCCCAATTTTCACAAGCCATGAGATCCCCGATTTGATCCCGTAACAAATATTCACATCTTTCTAATTCAGCTTCAACACAAACCCATTCGCGGGGGGGAATAAACTCGCAGAGAACATAAATAGGTTGTTGACGACTCACAGTACCAGTATCAACCAAATGACGTACCTCGTCTTTGATCATGTTGATGGTGTAAGTAGTAGAACGAACCGGACTAGAAGGAGAGGGGAGAGTGATAGAACTCATATACAATTACCAAGTGACTAGAAATGCCTACTGTTTAATATAATCTAAATCTCATTAATAGGAAAGCAAATTCGTGCTGTAACAAAGAATACATTTTACTTTTTCTCTTCTCAAGGGTTGGTATATCGGGGTTTACAGGATGTTAAAAAATATTAATCTCCTGTGCAGTTATTGGTTCTGTCCAAGAGAGATAATCATTATGGAAAAATAGGAGAGATTGATAGTTGGGTGATCACGTAGATTTTGATAGATTTTTTCTTCTGACTGGTTCGCTCGTTCTACAACAAAAGCGCAATCTAATAAGTTCAGGGTATCTAACTTCTGCCACACCTGGGTATAAACCGAACTAACTTTTAACAAAACAATAACATCGGCCCAACTTAAAACTTCGTCTAACTCAGCCACATTATACAATGCAGGGAGAATAGCTAAATTTTGCGAACCCAAGGTTAAAGGTAGTCCCAACACCGAAGCTGCTGCCATAGGAGATGAAACCCCAGGAACAGTTTGTATGGGGAGTTGGGGATAGTCTTTTTTGAGGGTTTGAGCAAGATAAGTAAAGGTACTATAAAAACTAACATCCCCCTCACAAGCAAACGCTACATCTATTCCTTGAGAGAGATAAGACCACACCATTTTTGCTGCTTGCTGCCAAGCTTTTTGTAACACCTTCTTGTCTTGAAGATAAGGGAAATAAAGGGGTAACTTTTTTTGTTGCGCGGTTATCCAAGGGGTTATAATTGTTTGGGCTAAACCTTCTTTGCCGTTAACCCCTAGAGGAAAAGCAATAACTGGAACTTGTTGCAATAACCGTTGTCCTTTGACAGTAATTAATTCTGGATCACCAGTTCCTACACTCACCCCGTATAAAGTACCAACTCCTTTTCCCATCAAAATTTGTTTAGTTATTGATTGAGCTTTTATCATAGCAATTTTCCCACTTGTCAGTCACTCCCAGCGATCGCTTGATTAGCTTTATTTGGCATTTATTAATGATTAAGATTTGTTAAAAATAATTTTAAAAATACCCAACAGGTATCTTCTCAAAAAGCCAGGGGTCACTCGCTGCGAAAACTTAGGCCAAACAT
>NZ_JARVCN010000335.1:0-3448 GCF_038442745.1 Crocosphaera sp. Alani8 | reverse complement strand
TTTTTTTCTAAATGGTTTTATTAAGCAGACTTTTTTCTTTTGGTAGAAGATTTTAGGTAGGTTTTTCAAATTACCTGGTAATTTGAAATCTTGAACACATTATAACTTAATTCTGCCTACATTTTAGATGCGTTTGCCCTGCTTTCTCTCTTTGAAGTAAATTGTACCACAACCACGCTTCAACTGAAACCGTTAGAACCAGTCATAAATTCCGTCTCGTAAATAATCACTGCTGGGTCTTCTTAATTGATAACCTGTTTGTTGTAATTGACGAATGCGAGCTACACAATTAGCAAACCCTTGGCGGTTTTTGCTTTTCAGTTCTGATAGCCAATCAACCACAGGAGATTTTCCATCAGATTCAGCGTAAAAAAAGATGGTGGTTAATGGCACGCGATCGCTTCAATTTTATTGTTTATACTCATAATTGTGAATCAACGATGATTTAATTCCTTCTCTCAGTTTATCGTAATATTGCGATAAAAATCAAGTCTTAATCTAAGTATAAGTAATAACTAACATTGAGTATGAGTATAAGAAAGTTATTGTTTAACTTCTTCTTCATCTAAATAATTACAAAATGATTGAATTTCTTGGATAAGTTGATGATGATAAATTAAGAAATTATTAACAACAATTAGCACTTTTTGCTTATCTAACTGAAAGGAATAAGCACTTCTAAGTACATGACGGAATCGCCGTAATTCATCTAAAATAGCTCTGCTTTCTTCTGTGATGACTTCTGTTCTGACATTGGGGATCTTAACTGCCATTTGGTCTAATAAATCTCTATGCCATTTATTCCCAGTAGGTAAACTTAAATCGATTTCAGTAGCAATAACTTTAAAAATTCGCTCTATACCTGTATAAATTCCATGAAGATTAAGAGCAAGAGAATTAACTAAAGCTTCTTGATAAATAAGGTCTGAACTATCATTTAATTGTGTCAGAAATAGTTCTAATTGTTGAACTCCTCGGTTGATTTTATTGAGTTCTTGACTAATTCGTTCTTGAATTAATAACTCATTCATAACTCAACCCCTTGATGAATGGCCTCTAAAATATGAGGAGATGCTTTTTGAATTTCAACTAAATCTATCTCAAAATTATGTCCAGAATCTAAATCAGCGATCGCCCTAAAATAATCCTTTTCAGAAAGATTACTTACTGCTAAATCAATGTCAGAATAAAGAGTCATTTTCTCATGATTTAATAAGGAACCAAATAAGATGACTTTGGCTACTCCATACTTTTGTTTTAAGAGATAAGCACATTTTTTAGCAATATTGAATCCTTCTTCTTGCCGTTGCTTCATCAAAGATAAAAATTGCTCACGATTAGCTCTAGCTGTCAAAACTCTATCAACAATTTCTTGTTTTTTATCTTCTGTTAAAGGTCTGTTCATCAGATTTTTCTGTGAAATTTAATATAAGTAATAACCAATATTGAGTATAAGTATAGAATGATTGAGTACGAGTATAGCAACAACGCACACGGACATTTATCTTGTTAACGATGACAAATACCGTGACACTCGACAGCGATTGCTTTTATTCTAAGGGGCGTTGAGGGAACTATAAGTAAGCTAATATGCCCTAAAACAATCATTTATGAGTCATATACACCTTTCAAGGTTCTCTCTTACCACTTATTCTTATTATAGCTTATTCTCTTAATCCATCTCTTGTTCTATTTAAGTTTCTTTTATCCATACCTCTTTTTAACAAGTACGAGTATAAGTAATAAGCTTATCTTTTTATGAGTATAGCTATCTAAATTTGAGTACAAGAAACTCAAACCATTTTTCAATGCGGTTTTTAGCTGTTCCTCCTTTAAAGAGAAGAGATATGGCGAAGCCAGCACGCAAGTGGTGCGCTGTTATTCTGAGGGGCATTGGAGGGACTATAAATAAGTCTATAACCCTTAAACGACTATTTATAGCCTATATACAGGACAATAAACCTTTGTGACTACCTTATCCTTGTTACTGCTTATCTTTTCTCTAAGTAGTCGGACATAAATAAGTAGCACTGTATTAACTTATGTTACGGTTTTAACGGCGATCGCTAAAAAAAGTCCCCAAAGTGTGTTAGTGGAGTTAGGGATAAAAACTCTAATTAACTAATGTCTTCTCCTCCTTTAAGAGTATTTCTAACATCATCGCAAGAAAGAACTTTATTCGAGTTAAGTAAAGCGGAAAATGTTCCCCAAAGAACTAAGGATAGAGCAAGTGCGATTAGACTATCAGCGATGGGATGGAAGGTAGAAAAAATTGCCATTTATTTGAAGTGGGCTGATTCCACAGTCCGTACAGCAATTCATCGATGGAAAAATCTTGGATTAATGGGCTTATGGGATGCACCCAGAAGTGGAAGAAAACGAAAATGGCAACCTGAGAACATAGAAGTAATTGCCGAAAAACTAGATTTTGACCAAAGAACCTATAATAGTCGTCAAATACTTGAAATATTAGCTACACTCAATCAAGTCTATTTAAGTGAACGCCAATTAAGAAGAATTCTCAAAAAAAAACTACCTATGGAAACGGACGAGAAACTCAAGTAAAGGGAAACAAAATCCCCAGGAACAATCGAGAAAGCGGGGAAATTTAGATATGTTGGAATTAGCGGCGGCGGTGGGAGAAATATGTTTAAAGTATTTAGATGAATCAGGCTTTAATCTTTGGGCAAACGTCACTTATAGTTGGTCGAAAAGAGGAGAACAAAAAAGAATGGAACAAACGAAGAAAAAAGGGAAAAGATTAAATATTTGTGGCTTATTAGAAATAGGAAAAGGGTTTGAATATGGACTGGCTTTAAAAAGTTTTAAAAGTGATAGTTACATTAAGTTAATGGACTGGCAAGCCGACAAAGCGGAAAAGAGATTGAAGAAAACAGGTCAAATAACAGTGATTGTTGAAGATCAGGGACCCATTCATGTTAGTCGAGCTACAAAAGCACAATACAAAAAATGGGAAAGTCAGGGTTTATATATCTTTTTATTACCAACTTATTCTCCAGAATTGAATAGAATTGAGAATGAATGGCAAAGAATAAAAGAAGACGAATTAGCCGGTCGGATGTTTGAAGATGAGTATGATTTAGCGATGGCCGTAATAGAAGCCATAGAATCACGAAACGAACGAAATGCTTTAGAAGTAGAGAGATTTCTTTTTAAGAATGAGAAAAAAAAGAAAGTTAGTTGATCAAAGATTAAATCTAAGAGCCTGAAAATTATTACATCAGGCTTTAAATTAGTGTCAATTTTCCGCTAAACAATGTTTCTATTGGTTTCCTAATTTATTTGGGCTTCTTATGCTAGAAGAAATCAGTTTTTTTTAGTATGTTTTGACAGCTTGCTAGTTTTATTAATAGTTCTTAACATAGTGTTGTTTCTGGCGTGGGGACACAAAAAGCTATAAGCTAGATTTAATAAGGGATATAGCCCG
>NZ_JARVCN010000334.1:0-3449 GCF_038442745.1 Crocosphaera sp. Alani8 | reverse complement strand
TTAGTCCAAGGGATTACCCCCCCTATGGGAAAAGCTTTCTCGGAAATCACCTAACTCAACTCCTTGTAAAGACAAGGGAATTGAATATTTGTTGTCTTAATCGCCAAGTGTCACCGTGTTTCAAGTGAGCTTCCCAACTATTAAGAGATCGCTTGATATCTTGAATTTCAATGTTACCTTGTGCATAGTTTTTTTGCAATTGTTTGAGGCGTTTTCTAGCACGGGTTAAGTTCTGGTTTCTAACTTTAATGTTGTTAGGCAAAATGCGAAAACCTAAAAAACTAGCCCCATGTTTGGTGGCAAATAACTGACTTTTAATAGGGTGGATTTTCAACCTTAATTTAACTAAATAGTTTTCAACATTTAATCGTGCATTTTGAAGGAATAAATGGTCATCGGAAAAGAGAGCAAAGTCATCAACATACCGCAGATATTTAGTAACTTTGAGTTGTTCTTTGACAAAATGATCGAAGCCTGAAAGATAAATATTTGCCATCCATTGACTGGTTAAGTTACCAATATGTAAACCATGTCTGCGTTCTACTGGGGTTAATAAATCGTCTCCAGGAAAGTAATGGATAACTGGTTCTTGTTGATTACTGTTATCAATAATTTTGTCAATTAACCAGAGGGTATCTTGACATTTAATTTTTCGTCTGATGAGTTGTTTAAGGATTTCGTGGTCAATACTGGGAAAATATTTTCTAATATCACATTGTAAGACATAACGACTAGAACGGGTAAAATCGGTAAATCTTCTTAAGGCTTTATGGGTTCCATATCCTTCTCGGTTAGCATAAGTATCACTAATAAACGTTCGCTCGAAAATAGGGACGATAATATTACATAAAGCATGGTGAACCACTCGATCTCGATAAGGTGCTGCCGAAATTAACCGAGTTTTGATATCTCTAAGGTGAAAGGTTCGATAACTTCCTGGTTGATAATTTTTATCTTTTAATTCTTGCTGTATTTTTAATAGTTCTGTTTCTAAATTATAGTTAAATTGTAAGACATTAGATTGAAAACGTTTACCTTTCTGTGCTTTTCTAGCTGCTAAGTAAATATTATCAAAGTCAATAATTTGGGGATATAAGTTACCGTAACGCTTCATAGTGATTTATATAGGTTTATTCTTTTTGACGTTGCTTTTTTATCCATCCCCCTAATTCGATACCAATTGCATCAATTTGTTGGCTGATATACTGATAACGTTTGAGAGCAATTAATTGAAAATCTAATAATAATCTCGTTTGATGTCGTAGGATATCGAGTTGAACGTTTAAGTTAATCAGATGGTTAAGTTTCTTGTTAGCGTACTTAGCTTTGATTAACCCCTCCAATAAATCATACAACTGATTAATGATTCTGTCTCCTACAGTAAATTTATGAACTTTAGGAAATCGCTCAATTATAGGGACATAATACTTGACCAAATCGTATGTCTTTTGAATAATTGATAATTCCTTCATTTAAATTAACAAATTTTGTGCTTTAAGAATCTAAATATATAGCGATCCGCCTTCGGCGGAAACCAAAAGGAAAAAGGAGAAAAGAGGATAAAGGGCAAGAGGGAAAGAGGGTAAAGGGTCATTGAGTTCTCCCGAACACACATACTACACGAAAACCGTTATTGTAGTTGAGGTCGTCGCGCCTATCGAAGTTGATGCGGTAAGCGGAACGGCAGCGAATAGGATTGAAGAGCCAAGAACCACCCCGAATCACTGTATATAATTTATTATCATTATTTTTGGTCAAATTTTCCATATTTTCGTCAATCAAATTATCAGATTCGTCATTATCAAGCCAAGCACGACCATCATTAGGCGCACCATTATAATTATCCTGCCAGTCATCAGCACACCATTCATCTACATTACCGTGCATATCGTACAATCCAAAGGTATTAGGAGGAAATTGACCAACGGGGGTGGTTTCCTCTCTATACTCGCCCTTGGGTTCATCAGCATAAGTCCCAGAAGCATCATAATTAGCTAGTTCTCCTGTGATGGTTTCTCCAAAGTAAAAGGGTGGATAAGTTTCACCTTTTTCGAGGTCTAGGGGTTCTGTCATAGCTCGACAAGCATATTCCCATTGGGCTTCTGAGGGTAACTGATAGTCCCTTCCTGTGAGCTTAGAGAGGCGTTGACAGAATTCTACGGCTTCATACCAGTTAACTTGTTCAACTGGCCTGTTATCCCCTTTAAAGTGGGAGGGTTCTTCCTTTAAGTCGATGTTAACTTTTAGATCAGTTCGAGTGGCGATCACTTTCCATTGTGCCTGAGTAATGGGATATTTCCCCATGAAAAAGGGTGAAAGGGTGACATTATGTTGAGGCCGTTCGTCATCAGAACCTTCATTTTCAGGGGAACCCATGGTAAAGGTGCCACCGGGTATGGCGACCATTTCGAGAGTGATGTTATCGGTTAAGGGTTCCGTGAAATATCGGATAAGTTTAGTGTCTTTCTGAATGGTTTCTCCTTGTCCGTTAACTTTGCGTGTTTGACAATCAAAAACTTGAAAATTTAAAGGCAAGGGAACCCAATCTCCCAGAGAACTGGGAAAAATAAGACTTTGTGGGGTTTGTGGGGGTTGAGTATTTAGCTCATTAAGTTCGGAAAAACGATCACTTAAAAACTTCGCAAGCTGATTAATACTCAAGTTGCCTTGAGTTGCGAAGAGAGCTTTTTGTAGGGTATAAGTAAAACTTCCCTGTTCTAGTTGGTTTGCTTCATAAGCAGCAGTATTTGGCTCACAGGCATAAAATATAATGACTCCTTGATCATCATTTTTGCCTTCAGCAACAAAAGATGAACTCAAGGAAGAATATCCAGGTGCAGTAAGTCTATCCATATCTAAGAACAAAATTACTTTTCCTGCCCCTGAACGAAGCAGTTGTTTAACCAGAAAATTAAGAGAAACCCCTGTTTCCGTCACCCTCTCCTCAATACTATCTGCCAGCATTAGATAGTCTACACCATCTTGAAATCGACTGTGACCACTAAAGAAAAACCACAAATTATCCTTTTCTGAGAGGAATGGTTCCTCAAATTTCCTCTGTAAAAATTCTTTCACGGTTGCTGAGGTTGGATCTGAGCTAAGATCAATTTGACTTGGTTCAAGTGAGCTAAAATTTTGCTCATCAAACCAATGCTTCATCATCTCTGCATCTCTAACAGCGTATTCGAGGGTTTGTAGATATTGATATTGGTTTACTCCAATGGCGATCGCACAATTTTTAACAAAATCAATAGAAGCAACTTCTGCTTCAAATTCAAATGTTTCTAATGTATCATTCTCCTGGTCTTCTGCTCCATCCTCAGAAGATTTAAGAGTGTTTTTGCTAGTTTCTATTCTTGCCAAAAGCTCTTTACCTTTTGCCGCATATTGTCCCCCCGAAGCTTCTCAAAAAGTCTGGGGGGACTCGCCGAAAGTTAGGGGACAAAGAT
>NZ_JARVCN010000333.1:0-26564 GCF_038442745.1 Crocosphaera sp. Alani8 | reverse complement strand
TGAGGTAGGGAAGCCCGCGCTGTACCCACTGGCTCAGCGTCGGGAGGAGTGTCACAGGAGGTGCAGTAGTTATGCAGTTAACTGCTAACTTTTCACCCCCTCTACTGGGTCACATTAAAAATTGTTTTCGTATATTGAAACTGTATATTTAATAACGGATAATGGGTGACGGGTCATCCTTTGTGTTGTGTTCGTAAAACTCAGCGAGGCAATTAGTTATGGTTAAAGTCATCAAGTCTCCCATTACATACACCGTTGATGTTATTAAAGAAGAGGCTGCGAGGTTAGTAAAAGAGAGGATTCTTCACCAACAACAACCTATTTACACCCTTTGCAAGTATATCCCTGCCCGTGAATGGCCCAGTGTAGAATGTGAACTGGAAAGACATGATTTTCTCTTAAGGGATTCTATTATTGATTTGTTAAGCAAAGAAGAATGGCGCGACTAATGTAGTGCCTAAACAACGGTTCCGGTTAGGGGGGAACTGGCGATCGCATAATCTTTGACTGGTATTCTTCCCCCCAAATAGGCTAATCTGCCGGCAACGGTGGCCATACCCATAGCTTTCCCCATCAAAACGGGGTTTTTAGCCAAAGCGATCGCACTATTGATCAATACAGCATCCGCACCCATTTCCATCGCTTGGGACGCTTCGCTAGGGGTTCTAATCCCTGCATCTACCACCACAGGGATATTTGCTTCTTCGATAATAATTTCAATATTAGCCCGAGTACGAATCCCTTGACCGGAACCAATGGGTGATCCTAGCGGCATCACCGTAGCGCAACCTACTTCCTCTAAGCGTTTGGCTAAGATAGGATCGGCGTTGATATAAGGTAACACCGCAAACCCTTCTTTGACTAAGATTTCTGCCGCTTCTAGGGTACCAATGGGGTCGGGTAACAAATATTTGGAGTCCGGTATCACCTCTAATTTAACGAAATTGTTGTCCTCTTGCCCCAATAATCTCGCCATTTCTCGCCCCAACCTAGCCACTCGGATAGCTTCTTCTGCTGTTTTACAACCGGCAGTGTTGGGTAACATCCAAATTTTATTCCAGTCTAACGCTTCAGCTAACCCCTCGTGACCAGGGGCGTTTGTTTGTACTCGTCTAACAGCCACCGTAACGATTTCGCACTCACTAGCGGCCACACTTTCTTGCATCACGGCAATGTTAGGGTATTTTCCAGTCCCTGTCATCAACCGTGAACGAAACTTGCGGCCGGCGATGATTAAGTCATCTGGGGAAGATAAGCTAGAGTTTCCATTGTTGCTGTTGATAGCAGTAGGAACAGGGTAAACATTAAATGGGGTCATAGAAGAAGTGGGTTGAGTGTAGAAGCGATCGCCTTGAAAATTGTTGAGTATGGGATCTATTTTTTGATTAATTACTAAGTCTGCAATGAGAGAAGCAGTGATCGGTGCTAGTAAAATACCGTTGCGATAATGACCGGTGGCTAAAATTAAATTATCGCAACCATAGTAACCCAGTATGGGTAATTCATCGGGAGTCCCTGGACGATAACCCCACCAAAATTCCTCGATTTCCCAGTTAGCTAAATCAGGATACAATCTTGTTGCCCGTTTAATCAGGGTTTCTATACCTTGAGGGGTATTATGGGGAGTCCAACCCACATCTTCGGAGGTTGCACCGATAATTAAACGTCCATGCTGACGGGGTACTAAATAGGTGCTAGGACCGTATAAAACCCGTTGTAGGGGATAGGGTTCATTGGGAGTGTAAGGCATCTTCACGGCTAACATTTGCCCTTTGATGGGACGTACTGGAACCGGCAGTATTTGACTTGCCCAAGATCCACTAGCCAAAATGTAGGTGTTACCTTCTAATTCTCCTTGATTGGTTAAAATGCTGGTAACTTTACCGTTTTTTTGTTGTAAGGTTTGAACGGTGACACCTTCTCTGATGTTTACCCCTAATTGTTTTGCTGCTTGCCGTAAAGCTTGCAAAACTTGACGGTTATCCACCTGGCCGTCTTCGGAGTACCACCAACCACCCACTACATCGTCCCCTAACCCAGTCTGATAGAGGCGTACGGCGGTTTTATCTAGCCATTGACCTTGGTTATGGTTGCGAACATCAACCGACGGGAGATCGTACACTGGGGCGAGAATACCGCAAGGATTATAACCTAGATCTAGGCCTGTCAAGTCCTGTAATTTTCGTACCCATTCGGGATATAACCAACGAGACTTTAAACATAAATCGAGTAAGGGGCCTGGGGAGATTTCTTCGGCGTGGGGTGCTAACATTCCAGCTGCAGCAACAGAAGCGGTTTGAGGAAAGTTGCGATCGCAAACAGTGACCGATGCGCCCCGCAGTTTCAAGTCTACTGCGATCGCCATTCCAATGATACCACCGCCGATGATAATGATGTCCTTTGTTGCGTTCATAATTCTCTTACGTATTTTCACCCCACCTTTTTTACTTTAACTCGTTTTGGGCTTTCATTTAGAAGCGATCGCTGCTTTCAATTTGGAAATTTTGTTTAAGATAGAATCAGTGCTGTTTTTATCGAAGTTTTCTTATGTATAGATTAAAAAGTTTCTAGCTTTGAGGCAGGAGGCAGGAGGCAGAAGTTAGATTATTAGATTCGCCACTCAATTGAAAATCGCTATTAGAGAAATAGTCGCAGTAGTATTTGGATTACTTTTCACCACCCAAATTCGATTGTTAATAGTTAACATATTAATAACCGGTTTGAATCGATGCTAAAGCAAAAATTTTATGGACTCTTCTTATTGGTCGATTGAACAGTTACCTGGATTAAGTAAAGACAATCAAGAACAATTAAAGCTTTTAGGAATTAATAATACTCAAGATTTACTCGAGGTAACTAAAACTAAAGAAAATAAGCAACATTTAGCTAATTTATTAAAATGTCAACTACAATTGGTTAGCAAATGGGTTGCCTTGGCTGATTTAGCTAGGGTTTCTAGTGTGGGATGTGATTATTGCGGACTCATTTTACATTCAGGTATTATATCGGTGAATCGATTAGCTGAAACTTCTGTTAGTTCTTTACATCGACAAATTCTTAAGCTACAAGTTGCCAATTTACAACGAAAAGATCTATGTCCTTCTCTTGATGTAATCAAAACTTGGATTAACGAAGCTAAAAAAATTTAGAAGAGAAAACTTTTATGACAGACTTATCTAATATAGAATCATCTAATATCTGGGATCATAAACCTTGGTGGTGTCAACCTTGGTCTATTTTATTAACAGGAATAGTATTGAGTTCTGGTAGCTGGTTTATTGTTCATATTGTTTGGATAACAGCTATTGTCTCCTCTCTAATTGTAGTTTGGTGGGTTTATTTTTTAATTTTGTATCCTCGAATGTTTAAAGAGTATGTAGAAAGTCAAAAAACAATGTAATAACTGGTAACTGGGAAATAAGAAAATAATGCAAACAACAGCAGAGTATAGTTGTGCTTTTTGCGGTGAATCTAGTACAACTTTTATAGATCTTAGTGCAGGTAGTAACCAGTCTTACATCGAAGACTGTCAAGTGTGTTGTCGCCCCAATATTCTTTATATAACAGTTGATGAAGACACCCTAGAAGTCACTATAGATACTGACTATCAAGAGTGAAATAAACAACAACTATTTTGCATATTTTTGTAATAGCTGAGAAATTTCTGGATTATAAATCCGTAGATAATTCCAATAATTACCAAACACAGATTCAACATATCCTTTAGTTTCTCGAAAGGGTATTTTTTCCACAAAAACATCAGGATCACTAACCTGATATCTTCTGACCCATTTTGAGACATTTCCAGGTCCAGCATTGTAACTAGCGATGGCCAATAAAGAGTTATTACTATATTCAGAATGGGTATAATTTAAGTACCAAGTTCCTAAATTAATACTATCATCAGGATCGGTCAAAGAATAATCAGTCAAATTGATTTTATTCGCCACCCATTCCCCCGTTGCCGGCATTACCTGCATTAAACCGGTTGCTCCCACTGGAGATTTAATTTCCGGTTCAAACCGAGATTCTTGCCGCATTAATGAGGTAACTAAAAGAGGATTTAATTGGCGGCGAGTAGACCAGTCAATGATAGTATCGTAGAAAGGAAAAGGAAATAAAGCTTGCCAATATTGATCCGTTTTTCTCAGTTCTTGCCATTGCTTTTGTTGTTCGGGATCATCCTGTTTTTGGAGATACCAAACCTGATTAATACCTTGAAGATTTTTCCCTTGAACTAACTTTAATAACGCATCGGTAAACCCTTCATTAACCGTTAGTTCTTGGCGATCGCCGATTTCTGCTTGGAATAAAGTGATGGCATCTTGATCCTCTCCCAAACGGTATAACTCCCCAAACATTTCCGAACCAGCAGGAGGAAGAGGACGACTGCTAGGTTTATTGACTTCGGGCAACATTTGACGAATATTGTTAAAATTCCCCACATTCCAGCCCAACTGTACCGCCGATCGCCAAGCATAGTAAGATTGGGGATGATTGGCCACCACATGCTCAAAAGCAGATTGAGAATCTTCGATACGACCCAATTTCTGGGCCCATTTTCCCACCCAAAAGGCTGCTTTGGGGGCAATGGAACTATCGGTGTTATTGGTGGCGATGGGTTGGGCCCAAGTCCAAGCTTCCAGTGCGTCTCCTTTCTCCGCTGCCCGTTGAGCCATTTGCCAACGATATTCCGCCACTGCGTCAGAGTTGGGATATTTAGATAAAAGGGTTTGACGAACTTCCCCGGCTTCCGCTTTCCTATTCAATTTATCCAACAATTCAGCCTTGTCTAACAGAGCTTCTGGAGCTTGTTCAGGGAATTTTTTGATAATTTCGTCCAAATAAGTAATAGCGGTTTGTGGAGGGGATAATTGAGCCAATCTTTTCAATCCCAGGGCTGTTTCTTCCGCTTCAGGGAAACCAAACATCAGGCGACGGTAGGCGGCAATTACTGTTTCTCTGTTGTTTCCTCGGGGTTGTACCTGTTGTCCCCTGGCAATGCGATAATAATTCTGGGGAGTTTTAGGGGCTTTCTGGTAAGCCATGGCCGCTTTGTAAAAGTCATTGACCTCCCAATAACCATCGCCAATAACTTGCCAATCTTCGGGGGTGAGTCGGGAAGCATATTGAGCCACTAAACGATCGCGAATAGGGTTGGTTTGAGGATCATTGGCTGCGTATTTGGCTAACAATAGCAACAATTTGGGTTGTTGGGGATTTTCCTTCAACCTTTGACGGATAACTGTTTGAATGTTGGGGTGTTGGGGAAATTTTTCGATCCCCCGATCCCAATAACTAGGATCGTACTTCCCGAGTCGATACATTGCTTCAGCAGAAGCTAACGAGTCAGGATAGGTTTCTAACAATTCTTGCCAAGTGGACTGAGCTAACTCGGTTTCATTGGTCAACTCGTAACCGCGACCCCGTTTGAGGAGAACATAGGGTACTAAGGTGGGATATTCTGTTTCTAACCCTTCTAGTTGCCGTAAAGCAGGACCTCCCTCGTATTCCTGTAGGAGATCGTTAGCCAATAGGTAACGGGCGCGACTTCTTTCGAGGGACAGGGTTTCAGAAGATGCGATCGCTTCTAGTTGTTCCCGTCTTTGTTGGGCAGGAATTTCAGCTAAAGTAAAAACGAGAGAGGGTTTATTACTATCTTCTTGGAGAGTTATTTCGATTTCAGCCTGTTTTTTTGCTTCGAGCCATTCTACAACCCTCGGAGTCAAGACAACGGTAGCCAAAGATCCTAGTAACAATACACTAGAGAAAATAAGAAGAGGTCGTTTATTTTTCAGTGGTTTAAGCATTCCATCCCCACACACAACAGTTTAAAGATATATTAATACCTTTAAGATTCCTTAAGTAAATTCTAGCAGTGAACGGTCACTTATAGCAGGAGGCAGGAGGCAGAGGGCAGGAGGCAGAAGCTAAAACCTTTCCCCGAGCGGGTTTCAATGATCCAGAGTGTCCTGTAAAACGTGAGTTCGACTGCTAGACAAAAGATAATCCACTGCTCACTTTTTATTGTTGTCAAAATAAGCTTCCATCACTTGACGAACCATGGGAGCTGCCACTGCACCGCCACCTCCCCCAGAATGCTCTGCGAAGGTGACTACCACAATTTCTGGCTTGTCGTAGGGAGCGAAGCCGCCAAACCAAGCATGGGACTTCCCTGGAGGGGCCTCTGCGGTACCACTTTTTCCAGCCGCAGGGGGCAAACTGGGAACATTGAGGGCTTTTCCTGTTCCACTGGAAACCACCGCTCTGAGTCCTTCTCTGAGGATTTTCAGGGTACTGGGTTTAAGGTTCATAGAGGTACGCCATTTGTCGAGATCGTTCTTTTCTTCAAAAAAATGAGGTTTTACCCGATAACCACCGTTAGCCGGTACAGCGAACATAATAGCTACCTGTAGGGGGGTTGCTTGGGTAAACCCTTGACCAATAGACATATTCACCGTGTCTCCATCGGTCCATTCCCAATCATAATTTTTCAGTTTCCACTCATTATCGGCGATTAATCCGGAGGACTCCTCCCCTAACTCGATGCCGGTTTTCGAGCCAAACCCATAGAGACGAGAATATTTAATCAGGGTGGGTCCCCCCACACCGCGACCAATCTGACCGTGAAAAGTGTTACTACTCCAGGCCATGGCACGAACGTAACCCATCGGTCCAAACCCGGCTCGGTTCCATTCCCCAAAAGCGGTTCCGCCGACGTTGAGATAGGCAAAGGTGCTTAGTATGGTGTTGGGGGGATATTTCCCAGATTCCAAGCCGGCGGTGGCAGTGACGATTTTAAAGGTAGAGGCGGGGGGAAATCCTCTTAAAGAGCGGTTTACGAAGGGATTTCCTTTCTTTTGTAACTGTTTCCAAGTTTGGGGGGTGATTTGGGTAGAGAAAATATTGGGGTCAAAGGTGGGATTACTGGCCATGGCTAAAACTCCCCCTGTTTGGGGGTTGAGGGCGACAACCGCCCCAATACGTTCCCCTAAAGCGGCTTCGGCTGCTTTCTGCACATCGAGATCCAGGGTAAGGGTGACATCTTTACCCGGTTGACCCACTTTTTGCCCTAAAACTTTCATCACTTTACCGGCACCATCTACTTCTAGTTGGATGCCGCCCCATTCTCCCCGTAACTGTTGCTCGTAGGCTGCTTCGACCCCCATTTTACCCACGATATCCCCTAAGCGATATCCTTCAGAGCGTCGGCGTTTCAGTTCTTCTGGGTTGAGTTCTCCTGTGTAACCTAAAACATGGGCTGCTATTTCTTTGTTTGGGTAGTCCCTAACGGTTTCAATGTCTACTTCTAGGCCATTTAATTCTGTTTTAAATTCTTCTAGGGCGGTGATCTGGGCAGGACTTAAGCTACGAGCTATCCTAATTAGGGTTGAAGCGTTGTAACCGGCCTGTTGAATCTTATTTTCAATACTTTCTTCGGGAATAGAGAGGAGTTGGGCTAGGTATTGACGATTTTCTGGCCAGTCTGGTTGGTTAACTACCATTGGCCAGAGATAGGCTGCGTGGGTTAGACGAGTGGAGGCTAAAACTCGACCTTTGCGGTCAAAAACGTTGCCACGGACGGGGGGTTTAGGGACAATACGAACTCGGTTATCTTCTGCTTTTTCACGAAAGTCCTGTCCTTGTAATAGTTGTAAAAAGGCTAAGCGACTGCCAATGGCTCCTAAAAGGATCACACTGACAAATGACATGATAAATAGGGGTTGACGTTTCTGTCCTATGGTTCGGTTGGTTTTGTTTTGCCGAGTATTATATGAAGTATATTTATCGGTGGAGATAGGAGTTTGTAATTTAGACTGGGAAGATTGTTTTAACCACATATTGCCGAGAAAAGTTGATGTCCGTTTCTAGGATTATATTTTAAGATTTCCTATCTGGTTATGGCAGGAGAAAAATTAGTTAATATATTTTTGTATTTGTCAGTTATCAGTAAACAGTGATATGTAAGCGGGCATACCTTAACAAACGTCGAGGTATGCCCGTACTCTATTAAATTTATTGCTGAGAACTCCAAAACTAACAAGCAAGTTCTTACACTCGATTCCATTAAACCGACTTACAAAGTTCGATTCCCGAGTCCACTGGTTCTTGAAACTCCTTCAATAACTGACGAAACTCCTCCCCTTCAATGGTTTCTCGATCAATCAAAATATCCACCAAACGATCCACCATCACTCGATTTTCTCGGATAATATTTTGTGCTTTTTCGTGACATTTTTCTACGATCAGATTAACCTGTAAGTCAATTTTGGTGGCAATTTTATCAAAGGCGGCGTAGTTGTCTTGATTATCCTCTTCTAAAGCCAATAAACCTAGTTCAGACATTCCAAAACGAGTAACCATTTGTCTGGCTAAATAGGTTACTTTTTCGATGTCGTTACCAGCACCCGTAGTCACTTCATCTTCCCCAAAAATCACCTCTTCGGCTGCCCTACCCCCCAATAAACCAGCAATACGGGCTAACAATTGATTTCGGGTAACTAATCCTGCGTCCTCATCGGGGGTAAACCAGGTTAACCCCTTGGCTTGGCCTCTGGGAATGAGGGTGACTTTTTCTACTGGATCATGACCTGAAATCATTGTTCCGACCAAGGCGTGGCCGATTTCATGATAGGCGATTAATCGCTTACTCTTACTATCCACTAATGGGGTTCCTTCCATACCGGCAACCACTCGGTCGATAGCATCGTTAATTTCTGCCATTGTGATGGCTTCTTTACGTCGTCTAGCGGTAAAAATGGCGGCTTCGTTGAGTAAGTTGGAAAGATCTGCCCCTGTAAACCCTGGAGTCCTTCGGGCGACTGCTTCTAAGGACACCTCCTCATCTACTTTTTTATCCCGAGAATGAACTTCTAAAATGCCTTGTCTTCCGTTTAAATCAGGGTAATCTACCATCACTTGACGGTCAAATCTTCCAGGGCGCATTAAAGCTCGATCCAATACATCGGGACGATTAGTGGCGGCAATGACGATAATACCTGTATTTCCCTCAAATCCGTCCATTTCTGTTAATAACTGGTTGAGGGTTTGTTCTCGTTCATCGTTACCCCCACCGTAACCAACCCCACGTTGACGACCAACTGCGTCGATTTCATCGATAAAGATCAGACAGGGGGCGTTTTCTTTGGCTTTTTTGAACAAGTCTCGAACCCTTGAAGCACCAACACCGACAAACATTTCTACAAACTCTGACCCAGAAATACTAAAGAAGGGAACTCCTGCTTCTCCGGCTACTGCTTTGGCAAGGAGAGTTTTCCCTGTTCCTGGAGGACCGATTAAAAGTACCCCTTTAGGAATTTTTGCGCCAATGGCGGTAAATTTTTCGGGTTCTGCCAGGAATGTAACCACTTCTTGTAGTTCTTCTTTGGCTTCGTCAATGCCGGCTACATCTTCAAAAGAGATGCCGGTTTTGGCTTCCATTTGAAACCTAGCACGGGATTTACTAAAACTCATAGCCTGACCGGACATATTGGCTGAACGACGAATAATAGCAACTAAGATAATAAATACCAGTAGTATAAAGGGGAGTTGGAATAGGAAGCTTACCATACCTGAATTGTCAGGAGAGGGGTTGTAGTCAATTTGGACATTGTTGTCTTTGAGACTTTTAATAAGTTCAGGATTTTGTTGTAATAAGGGAACTTCTTCCGTTTCTTCTTGACCTTTGAGGGTAACTTTCGCTTTTTGTAGCCTGGGATCGATTTCTACTAGGCTAACTCTCCCTGTATCGATATCATTCAAAAGTTGGCTATAGCTATATTCTTCTTTTTCTTTTTCTTGTCCCCAACTAGGACCGGCCATCAGCAGTAGTTGTAAGAACAGGGTACTAGTTATTAATTTCCCCCACCCTTTGGAACGACGTTTTTGAGTCCGTTTAGGACGGTTTAATTCCCGTTGTTTTTCATGAATCGCTGTTTGATGTTCATTGTGTCGTGAGGTTGAGGAGGAGATGTATTTCATAACCAGTCAGTTGTTAAAAAATTACTCTTTATTTAAGTTCTGTCACTAAAGACGGGGTCTTAATCTATTATGAACGATGAAGTGGCATATAGGGGAGGCTCTGAACCATTATTTAGGATTTTGATTTGCGTTTTGGTGGTTTCTTTTGATAATCTCTTTCTGAAAAACTATTACCAATTCCCTGTAAAATTCCTTTACCAACTAATCCAATTGCTTTGCCAATTACCTGGGTTAAAACATAAACTAATGCTTTGCCGACGGTTCCCACTAAAGACCTTAATAACGGGGCGATCGCATCTCTAGTTTCTAATAGTACAGTTACGCTCCATTGTAACCCTCTTAAGCTATTTAATTCCTGTTGGCGGGGACTATAAATAATCGCAAAATCAATTCCTTTTTCTGCAAAGAAGAAGAGTCTATATTGACTTTCAAATATATCTTTTGGTTCTCCCCAATATTCTTGTTTTCTATATTCCCAGGCTAACTGATTTCTAAATTTAGCAATTTCTCTGGAGGATGCTATTTCCATGTTGTATAGTGTCTTCTTTACTTCTTCGTTGTCTGAGAAATAATTGAGAATCAAGGACATAATTCCGTTAGCAACTTGTATTATTGTATTGTGCATAATTTTTTCTATTGGTTTATCCACTTCTTTTCTATTTGACTCATTTTCTAAAAGAATAAAATTAAACAGTTCTGCAAAGTAAGGAATTTTGTCTAAAATTTCTCGACTTACTAACTCTTCATTTTCTTCTATGATTATTTCTATATCTTCTAAAATAAGTTTTTCTCCGTCGTTGCAGTATTTAGTCAGAAAAATTAAAGCTGATTCTCTCCACAACCTGGCTATTATAGATAAATTATTACCTGATTTTGATAATTTAACGTTGTTATTCTCAATAAACTTAATGTCACTAATAATACGGTTAAATTGCTTTAAAACAATTATCAATACCTCTTTTTTGCTCTGATAATTTAAAATGTCTATTTCTAATAAACATTGAGTTGAATTATCAAGATTTTGCTGAACTTTTTCAAGAGTCTCGTCAAATATTTTTGCTCTTTTATCCTGATTTATTGATGTTTCTATAAGGGATAATTCTTCTATATTAACTAACTGACTATCGGGTACTTTAGGAGATAAAATAACTGTCTCCAATGGTAGCAATTGTTTGACTAACCATCTCGCTGTTAATAATTCTCTTTTCCTTCCTTTCCAAAATAGTTTATCTAACTTAGATTTATTCATATTTTTCAGGTTCTCATTGATTAAATCTAAATTAATATCGATTTGTTCTATTCCTGATTTTCTTACTTTAAAAAGCCAATTTTGTTGAGACTTTTTAGTGCCAACTTTAGATAGTTGACTAGAAATAGCGACTGGCCAAACAGATTCGCCTTGTATTATCTTTTGCCAATTTTCAAGTAAAGTTTCTATACTTACTCCTTTATTAATATATCCTGCTATACCTATTTTTTTGAATTCTTGTTGTTGTTCTAGGTTTAAATCGTAACAAAGTAAACATATTTTTATCTGGGGTTGAATTTCTTTCACTTGCTGATAGAAAGTTTCAACTGACCAAGTTTCATCGATTAAATTAGGATCCAAACTAATCAAATCGAAAGGGTTATTTGATAACTCAACTAAAGCGTCTGCGATGTTATCGGTTTGACTAACAATTTCCCACTGTGGATAGTTGCTTAAGAGCGTTGCGAGTCCTAAGCGAAAAATGGTATCTTTGTCTATGATAAGCAGTGAAATAGGGCGATCGCTCACAAAGGTTATACTGGCGAGGGCTTGGTTAGGTTTTCATAAAGTTCAGGTTGTTGATGACCATAAAAATCGATACGATAATCGGTAATGGTCACTCCTGTTTGTGCTTCTATCTGTTGAATTAAGTCTGGAGGTAACTTAACATGAACGTCGATGATTTGTTGAGTATCTAAACAATTGACATGACTGTGGGAGTCGGTTATTGTTCCATAAAGCCTTCCATCGCAACGTTCTAGACATTCAATGATCCCTTGAGTAGATAAAGCTTCTAGGTTTTGATAAACCGATGTGTGACCAACATTTTTCCCGTTTTGACTAAGACGATTGTAAATTTCCCTTGCTGAGAGATGTTCTTTGGTCTTCCACAACAATTCTAAGATATAGCGACGTTGACGACTAATACGCATTCCCAGACATTGACAACGGTTTAAAGCATCTTCTAAAGATCGTATTTTTGCATTTTCTTCGACTATTTCTTTCATAAAATGTGGGTTAAATTTTACTTAAACATACTCGTTACCAATCTAGCTTAAATTCGTCTCAAGTGTCCACACTGTAACTATTTACTGTGGGCCTTGTTGTCTAAGATAAATATATACTTAGATACTTGAGTACGAGATAAGGCAATTTATAGAAAATTGGTAAAATTAAGGAGTCTCAGACACCCATCATATCTTCAAAAAAGACTTAATTCCAAACTCCCAACTCCGAACTCAAATTAGATGTTGATCTCAGCAAAGTTAAAGACCTCCGAACCTATCCGCTAAAATAGGAGGTAGTAGTCAAACATAACCCCTGTCCTTTCCAAATTATGACCGTTACCACTGCCATTGAATTCCAAGATAGCTTTGATGTCATTGTTGTGGGTGCTGGCCATTCTGGGTGCGAAGCCGCCCTGGCTGCAGCCCGTTTGGGGTGTCGTACCCTCATGTTAACCCTAAACCTCGATCGCATCGCTTGGCAACCCTGTAACCCTGCTGTCGGAGGTCCTGCGAAGTCCCAGTTAACCCATGAAGTAGACGCTTTAGGGGGAGAAATAGGGAAAATGGCTGATCGCACCTATCTACAAAAACGGGTTCTCAACTCCTCACGGGGCCCTGCTGTGTGGGCGTTACGGGCGCAGACAGATAAACGGGAATATGCGGCAGTGATGAAGGAAATTGTCGAAAATCAAGATAATTTAAGCATCCGTGAGGGGATGGTAACGGATTTGGTGTTGGGGAAAAACGACGAAGTAATAGGTATCGAGACTTACTTTGGTAGTTGTTTTGGGGCAAAAACGGTTATTTTGACCACGGGAACCTTTCTGGGGGGTCGCATCTGGATCGGAAATAAGTCAATGGAAGCAGGAAGAGCAGGGGAGTTTGCTGCGGTGGGTTTAACGGAAACCCTCAATGATCTGGGGTTTGAGACAGGAAGACTGAAAACAGGAACCCCTGCAAGGGTGGATAAGCGATCGGTTGACTATTCTCGCCTGGAACCCCAACCCCCAGATGAGGAGGTACGTTGGTTTAGCTTCGATCCAGAAGTTTGGGTAGAGAAAGAACAAATGAATTGTTATTTAACCCGAACCACTCCTAAGACTCACCAATTAATTAAAGATAACTTACATTTATCCCCTATTTATGGCGGGTTTATTGACTCTAAAGGCCCCCGTTATTGTCCTTCTATTGAGGATAAAATCGTTAGATTTGCGGATAAACAAAGTCATCAAATTTTTATCGAACCGGAAGGAAGAGAAATACCAGAATTGTATATTCAAGGGTTTTCCACTGGCTTACCGGAAAAGATACAATTAGCCATGTTAAGAACCTTACCAGGGCTAGAAAATTGCGTCATGTTGCGTCCTGCTTATGCTGTAGAATATGACTTTTTACCAGCAACTCAATGTTATCCCACTTTGATGACCAAGAAAATTCAAGGGTTATTTTGTGCTGGACAAGTAAACGGAACAACTGGTTACGAAGAAGCTGCGGCACAGGGTATTGTTGCTGGAATAAATGCAGTTAAATTTGTGAAAGATGAGGAGATGATTATCTTCCCCAGAGAAGAGAGTTATCTGGGTACATTGATCGATGATTTGTGTACAAAAGATTTACGAGAACCCTATAGAATGTTAACTTCTCGCTCCGAATATCGACTAATTTTAAGATCGGATAACGCGGATCAAAGGTTAACCCCGTTGGGTAGAGAAATTGGTTTAATTGATAGCCGTCGTTGGTCTTTATTTCAACAAAAACAGGCTAATATTGTGGCGGAGAAAGAGCGACTTTATGAAACAAGAATTAAAGAGAGGGACGAGGCTGCGATTAGAATCGTTGATGACACCCAACAAAAGATAAAAGGTTCCGTTACTTTAGCTGATTTATTGCGTCGTCCCAAGTTTCATTACCATCATTTGGAACATTATGGATTAGGAAATACAGAGTTAACAACTGTTGAAAAAGAAGGGGCAGAAATTGACATTAAATACTCAGGTTATTTAAAACGCCAACAAATTCAAATCGAACAAATTAGCCGACATAGTAATAAAAATTTGCCCTCAGACATCGATTATATGTCCATAGACACTCTTTCTATGGAAGCGAGGGAAAAATTAACCAAAGTTCGCCCTTTGACTCTTGGTCAAGCTTCTCGCATTGGCGGTGTAAATCCTGCTGATATTAACGCTTTATTGGTTTATTTAGAACTGCGATCGCGTTATCAATCTGTATAAGTAAAAGAGTCTTTTATCTATCTAGTTATTGTTAGGAATTGGTATAAAACAGCTAGATAGAACCACTTTCTGACCTAAAATTAGAACTTAGAAAATTTTTGATTTAATCAATATGTTCCGGAACACTAACACTAATATTGCCATCAGGAGTAACAAGAATTTCACCCCCTAAAGCTTGAATTTCTCCCAAGGCGCGTTCAACAGCTTCTGCATTAATAGCACTGTTTAAAACCTGTGACCAAGCCCCTATTTGAGCAACCCGACTGTCAGGATTATTTTCTAAAAATTCTACAGTTTGTCGTCGTCTTCTTGCTAAATTTTTACTTACTTCATCAGGGTATGTATCAGCCCAGTTAGCAGCCATTGTGTTAGAGTGTTTTGCGGCTTCCACATCCCCTAAAAATAACAGTTCATCAACTCCTTTATAAACCCATAAATAATAAGGATGATACAGAGGAGAAACAATTTTACTAGGGGTATTTTCTAAACTTTTTTCTAAAAGTTGGACACTTTTTTGCGGTAAACCTGCGAAAAGGGAGGTAGATACCGATAATCTGAGATTAGCATCTACAAAACTGGGATCGTTTTCTACTACTAACTGGAAATAATCGGGACTTAGAGGATATCCAGTGTGTTTTCTGGCTTCCCCGTCTCCAAAATACTGAATAAACCTCAAATAAAACCAGTCTGCTGCTATGTTACCATACCCGAAACTGGGTAAATTTTTGTAAACGTTTAATTGTAGTTTTTCTAGTGCTTGTTGTTTCTCATATTCTTCTGGGGTTAACTGTTTTGTTTCAGGAGCAATTAGAGATTTTTGGAGCCATATTACCCCCGTTAAGCTGAGGGCAATAATAGCAATTGTTCCTATCATTTTTCCTAACTGTTGTTGTGGGAATGTGCTATTCATTGACGATTCAATTTGCTGGTTTCTTGAGGTTATATCATCTTTATTATTCCCTGAGAGTGTTACTTTATTATCACTGTTCAATGTTTTGTTGATTTTTTTTAATTATTACTACTCCCCAATAGAAAAAGACTAATTAGGGTGCCGCTATTCCAAAGACTATGTAATAACATAGATGAGAGAAGGTTACGGGAGCAAGTGTAAACAATCCCTAATACAATACCCAAAACAGTTAAGGGAAGCACTTCTGAAAGATTAAGATGGGCAACGGCAAAAATTAGACTGCTAATTCCAATAGCTCCCCATACGGGAAAATAACGAGTTAAAGAGGGTAATAAAAAGCCACGAAACATGATTTCCTCGTAAAAAGGAGCTGCAATGGCTGCGGTAAAGTAAAAAATAGCTAGAACCACTATATCTTGTCCTTCTAATGCGAGGGAAAGTAAGGGGTTACTTCCTCCTTGTCCATCCCAAATATTCTGGTTAATTAATGAGATAATTACTACTAAGGGTAAGGCAACTAAATAGCCTCCTAATCCCCAAATTATCCAGTTACTTAGCCAGCTAAATTTGAACCAGTCTTTGGGTAAGGGAAAAAAGGATTTGATAGATAAATATAGCACTCCTATCCCCCCTGCAGATAGGGCAATATAACTAGCTAAAACATAAAAAGCTTTTCCTCTTAAGCTTAATTCGGTTAAATTAATGCTGAGAAAGCTAATTAAAATAGGTATAATAATTTGTCCAAAAAATAGAAATCCAACTATTAGAACCTGCCAAGGGATTTCTATTTTCCAAGGAGTTTCCCACTTTAAACTTTGGTCTAGCATTAATATTGCTGATTCCTTTTTGACGGCTAATTGAATCAAGGAAAAGATAATAATTCCCAGTCCGATTAATCCGCCTACTACGGGAATAATCGCAATAACAGTTAACTTAATTATAGCTTTTTCTGCCTGTTCCTGTTGGCTTTTTTCTAACTCGATTAAATTATCTTGTTGTTCCTGTATTTGGTAAAGTTTCTTAAGGGAATAATCACGAAACCATCCTCTTAATTCTTGTTTAATTGTTGACTCTGATTCTGCTAAAGTAGAGGGTTTATTATTCCACAAATTACTGATAGTTTTAGCCGTGTTTTGTAAGGAAGGTGAAACAGATGATTCTTGTAAATTGTTTAAGGTTTTCACCCCTTTTTTTGTGTTTTCTTGGGCTATTTCCAAGAGTCCTATTTTGAGTTCTATCTTGTCGAGTTCTTTTTTCTGTTGGCTAACTTCTAACTGCAATTTTTGTTGTTCATTAGTTTCTAGAACAATGGGAAAAGAATTGTTATTATCTGATTCTCTAACAGTTGTAGTTTGTGCATTAATAATTTCTAGATTATCTTCTAATTGGTTTAAATTTTTCTTAGATAGTGTTCTGCTATTTTCATATTGCTTTAAAGCTGCTTTATAGGGATTTTTCCCTAACACTGATTCACGAATTTGCTCAAATCCATCGATACTTTCTCCTGAAAATTCTGATGCTTGTAGCACTAAGTCTGTTTGATAAAGTTGTAAATTAGATTGAACCTGTGGTTGATTAATACTACTAATTAATGATAGGATGACTGGGATAAGTGAAACGATAGTTAAAACAATTAATATTACTCTTTTAGTTGTCATTCAACTTTCTCTAACTACTCTGGCTGTGGATTATTAGTAGAAATCAAAATGAATTCGTTGATCTCTCCTAATATTTTAACATTAGTGAACTTTAAATTGTCAAAAGTTTCCTGATCTAGTAATAAGTAAGATTTCTCTGAAGCCAGGTTTTCTAATGTTTCCTTATCTACAGCAAGTATCTGGCGATCGCTATAAAAATCAAAACTCGGACGACTATAATCAAATGAAGTATAAATAATAGTTTGTGTTGGTGTATTTTGTTTAATTAGACTAGCCACAGGTTTAACTTCAAATGCTTCATTTAGTTCCCATATCCAAGAATTTGATGTTACAAATAACAACAAGCTAACATATAGACCAATAACAAGTACACTAACAAAATTGGGAGTATTTTGTTTGAGTTTTTTGCTAGTTAGTATGAAAGTTACAAAAAGCAGACAAGACATAACAACAAGAATAATATCTTGAGTTTCTTTCCATAAATAAACTATTCCAGCTATGGTTAAAATACTTAAAATAAAAAAACTAAATACGAATGCTTTAGGGTAGGATTTTTTAAACTTACATAAATAGCTTAAATAATAACCGATAGCCAACGCAAAAAAAGGATAGATAGGCATTATATACCAGGGAAGCTTAGTACCCATAATGGTAATAATTGTCAAAAAAAGAAAAAACCCGGTTAGCACTAATTTACCCCAACTCTGTTGCCGTTTTTTCCAAGCTAAAAACAAACCACAGGGTAAAAATACTAACCAAGGAAAACTATACTTAATCAATTCTAAAATATAATACCAAGGGGAACCGCTATTACCCTCAACAGCAGTGGATAAACGGTTAAAATTTTGTTGTAAAAAATGAACTTCTATAAATTGTTCGCCGTAATATTTAATTTGCAAAGAATACCAAATCACTACAGGTAAAAAACCCAAAAATAAACCTATCCAAAACATAAAATTCTTGAGCAGACTTGTTGTGCTTTTTTCTGAGGTGGTAAATTTTGTTTTTAAGAGATTATTAAGTACACTCTTTAATCCTAATATTTTTGTTATCTTAAGCAAGAAATATATTATATTTTCTCTTTCCCTATCCCAAAGAATGTAAACTCCTAAAACACCTCCTAAAGCTAAAGCTAAAATTCCTTTACTCAAAGCAATTAATCCCATACCGATACCAAAACCTACTGCCCAGAAAGGTTGTTTTTTAGACCTTACTATAGAAAAAATAGAAAAGATAAAAAACGTATTGATCATACCATCTATCATAGCCAAACGACCATGACGGACTACGGGTAATAAAGTTAAATATACTAAGCTACTAAGGATAGCTGGTTGTTGTTTTGAAAATAAATCTTTTCCAGTTAAGTATAGTAAAGGAACTCCGAAAGCAGTCAGTAAAGCACAAGGAAAACGGGTAGTAAATTCGCTTATACCTCCGAAGCTGTAACTAATATTAATCAGCCAGATAATTAAGGGAGGCTTTAATAAGAAAGGCTGATTTGAATAGGTTAAATATAGCCAATTACCTGACTTAAACATATCTTGTGCTACGTTGGCATAGTATCCTTCATCCCAGTCTCTCAAGGGAAGATTATCTAAATTGAATATCCATAAAAATAAAGCTAATGTTAACAGCAACAAAAACCAAAAACTATCATTTTTTATATTGATTTTCATCATACTAATTTATCAAGAAGAGGATTTTACTAAATAAAGGTAATACTTTTCGTTATAGATGAAAGATTGAGTAAATTTTTCTAAAAACTGAATCGTTAGTTTAGGCGCTCGCTCAGAAAATTCTCGATTCATAATTAATAAAATTTCTTCGTTTTCTCGATTCATAATTTCAATCATTTGGTTAATTATGTCAAAATCATTAACTACTCCTCTATTATTGTTGAAAAGAACGTAACTAGCAAATTTTTGACTCTCAGGATAATATATTTTTTGATTAAGATAACCACTGATGGGTGCGATAGTAAAATCTTCGCTTCCCATGATGAAATGGTTTGATAATTTATTATCTCTAATAAATTCTGCTGTGACTTTACTACTAGAATAAGGGGTAATAAGATCGCGGCTGAATGCCACAATTCCAGCGATAACTTGTAAAAGTAATATAAACAGTAAAAAAGATTTTTTATGATAACTAACAAAATTACAAGCATTTAAAATCTTTTTCGACAACCGACTAGAAATATTATCTATTGAGTCAATAATTATTTCAGAATTAGAATAATAACTTCCTATCCACAAAGCAGTAATGAGAATTATGTATAAATGTCCATAATGTCTTTGAGAACCCAAAAACTTGGCATAGGTAAAAGCTAAAATTTCTAAACTTCCCACTGCATAAAATAATAAAGCTACAGGCTTTCTGATGATCATAAATAAGCAAAAAATAAATAAACCAAGAGAAAAACCTGAAAAAATAAATAAATCTATTGGTTTAGAATCACTAGGGATAATAACTAAAATATAACTGCGCCAAATTCTGGTAATTGTTTGAGTTAAACGATTAAAATCGAACTGAAAAAACCATTGACTCGAACCTCCTTGCAATGTACTATCAGAAGGTGGTAATAACATCAAGACTGATATAAAGATCCCTATAGAGAAGATAATTAAAGCAATGATAAAATTATATTTAGTTGCTTTCGTTTCATACTGAAAATAATCTTTAAAAATGTATTCAATACTTAAAGTAAACACCAATGCTAAGGATATCAGTAAACAATAAGCATTGGTGTTAGCCATAGTTGCTAAAATAAATCCTAAAGGAATGTAAGACTTATGGCGAGTTGGAAGACAAGCACAAAAGATAAAAATTGAGAGAATACCAATTCCATAATTACGACTAATTAAAGAGTATTCATATAAAGGTAAATAGCCAAAAGTAAATAAAATCTTCTGAGTTTGGGTAAAAGGAGAAAACAGAATAAAAATAGAAATAGTCCCGACAGCAATCAACCAATGAAGAAACTGCATAGCTATAGGGTCAGCCGTTATCTGATTCAAAAACCATAAACAAACATACCAAATAAGCGGATGTCCTTCGTATTTAACGTTTTCAAAAAAATTACTAATCGAATAACTATCCCTAGCAATTAACCAACCGTTTAACTCATCACGCCACATGACATGATTTAAGATACCAATTAAGGTAACAACTGCAAAAATAATAATTAAACTTATTTCCAAACCCTTCTTTTTATGATCTAACTGAGTAGATGATGAAGATAAAATTTTGTGTTTTAAGACCATAGGTTACGAAAAATAATTTAAAAACACTAATAAGAAATTTAGCAAACAAAAAAATAAGTTGAATATAAAGTCCCAAGAACCTGTAATCTAGAAATTAATGATTCTCAGGGAGGATAGGAACATTGACCACTCGAGTTATTATAGTGCGCCACGGACAAAGTAACTACAACGCCCAAAAATTGATTCAAGGGCGTAACGATGAATCTGTCTTAACAGAAAAAGGTCGTCAAGATGCAAAAAAAGCCGGCGAGACCCTAAATTCTTTACCCATTGACGCTATTTATTGTAGTCCTTTACAAAGGGCAAAAACTACCGCAGAGATTATTCAAAACTGCTTTCAAGAACCTCCCACCTTATCTCCCACCGAACAACTAAGAGAAGTAGACCTTCCCTTGTGGGAAAAGTTGCATAAAGATGAGGTAGTTAAGAAATTTCCTGAAGATTATAAATGTTGGAAACAACGTCCCCATGAATTCAAAATGGTCTTGTCAACTCCTGAAGGAAAAAAAGAGCATTTTCCTGTACTTTCTCTTTACGAACAAGCAAAAGAATTTTGGCAAAAACTAATCACGCAACATCAAAACAAAACTATCTTAATAGTTGCTCATAACGGCATCAATCGCTGTTTAATCATGAGTGCCATCGGTGTTCCTCCCTCCCATTATCACCGCATTCAACAGTCAAATTGTTGTATTAATATTTTAAATTTTACAGGAAATTGGGGAGATATTGTCCAACTAGAATCTCTCAATCAAACCTCCCATTTAGGCATTCCTATTCCTCCCCCTCGTTCCCAAGAAAATAGCTTGAGATTGCTCTTTGTTCGTCATGGAGAAACCCAATGGAACCGAGAATCTAGATTCCAAGGAATCAGAGATATTCCCTTAAACGAAAATGGAAAAAATCAAGCACAAAAAGCAGCGGATTTTCTCAAAGAAATTAACATCGATTTCGGTGTAAGTAGTCCTTTATCACGACCCAAAGAAACAGCCGAAATAATCCTACAATATCATTCAAATATTAACCTAGACCTGCGGGAACCCCTAACAGAAATTTGTCATGGACTTTGGGAAGGCAAACTAGAAGCAGAAATAGAAGCAGATTTTCCTGGAATGCTCGAACAGTGGAAAAAAGCCCCAGAAACTGTGCAAATGCCGGAAGGAGAAACCCTGCAAGAAGTTTGGGATCGGGCGGTTGCTTGTTGGCAAAATATTGTGAAAGATTACACCGAAGATCCTAACCCTAAAATCGGCATTGTTGTTGCTCATGATGCCATCAATAAAGCAATTTTATGTCAATTATTAGGGCTACAACCAGCCAACTTCTGGAACATCAAACAAGGTAATGGCTGCGTTAGCGTCATTGACTATCCTCAAGGTTTGGATGGAGATCCCGTACTGCAAGCTATCAACATTACCACCCATTTAGGTAGCGTGTTAGATAAAACTGCTGCCGGGGCATTGTAACGCTAAGTAAATCACAAAGATCCTATTCTCCCTGCTCCCTGCTCCCTGCTCCCTGCTCCCTGCTCCCTGCTCCCCCGCAGCCTCAACCAAGATGTTGGCGGTGTATTGACGCTCTGAGAAGGGAGAAACTCAGGGATCAAAAACCCATAAACGAGAACACCCCCTAACACCACCCATTACAAAAAATGTCCATAATAAGAACAGGGGATTGACTCTTATCAAAATTCTAGTAAGCTACTATATCAATAAACAAAAAACTATAAACTTGTAAATCCCTGTTTATATAAAACTATATTGATCTTTCGGAGTGAGGAAATTAAACATCGTGTCGTTTAGCACTATTCGACAGAAACCAAACACTAAGAAGACCCCTAACCCTGAACTTTCGTTTATCCAAGGGGTTCTTCGCACTGCTGGAGGAACAGCCCTAGGAGCCAGCTTATTAGCTAGTTCTATGGTAGCAGGAGGACTCGTCGGCTTAGCTATTAGCTTCCGTAACCTCCCTGATGTACGGACTCTGCAAAGCTATTCCCCATCGGAAACCAGCTACGTCTACGACATCAAAGGCAGACTTTTAAGCCGACTCCACGGGGAAGCCAACCGGGAAGCAGTTAACTTAGAAAGGATTTCGCCAGAACTAAAACGGGCTGTCTTAGCAATCGAAGACAGCCATTTTTATTTGCACCACGGTATCAACCCCACCAGTATTGGTCGGGCTTTATGGGTCAACTGGAGAAGCGGAGGGGTGGTAGAAGGGGCCTCTACCATCACCATGCAGCTAGTGAAAAACATTTTCCTAACCAGGGATCGAACCTTTAGCCGTAAACTCTCCGAAGCTGTTCTAGCCATTCGTGTGGAACAATTCTTCGAGAAAGAGGAAATTATGGAAATGTACCTCAATAACATCTATTGGGGTCACAATAATTACGGAGTGCAAACCGCTGCCCAAAGTTACTTTAACAAACCAGCATCAGAACTAAATCTAGCCGAAGCTGCCTTGATGGCCGGGTTAATACAAGCCCCAGAAACCTATAGCCCCTTCAACAACTACAGCAACGCTAAGCAACGTCAGAAGATGGTTCTCGACCGCATGGCGACTTTAGGCTGGATTACCCCAGAAGAAGCCCGAGCAGCCCACAGAGCCCCTCTGGGTGTGGGAAAACCCACCTCTTGGCAAGGGAGTAAACTTCCCTACGTCACCGATACTGTGATGCAGGAGTTACAAGAAACCTTCAGCAAAGAAGTGATCACTAAAGGGGGAATGCGTATTCAAACCTCTGTAGATTACTTCATGCAAGAAAAAGCAGAGGAAGCGGTTAAAAAAGGCTACAAGCAACTAAGAGGTCGAGGGATAAGAACCAAAGACTTACAGGTAGCATTGGTAGCAGTTGACCCCCGAACCCACTTCATTAAAGCCGTTGTGGGAGGTGTGGACTACAAAAAAAGCCAACTCAACCGTGCTACCCAGTCCCGTCGCCAACCTGGATCATCCTTCAAACCCTTCGTCTATTACACCGCCTTCGCCAGTGGCAAATACGGACCCGGTTCGGTAGTTAACGATAGTCCCGTCAGCTATCGCGACGGTAGCGGTGTTTATAGTCCCAAAAACTACGGTGGTAGCTTTTCTGGGCCCATATCTCTCCAGGCTGCTTTGATTCAATCTCGCAACGTTCCTGCCGTGGTTCTCGGGCAAAAAGTGGGCATTAGTAAGGTGATTGAAATCTGTCGTCGTTTGGGTATAGAAAGCCCTATGCGCCCAGTAATTTCCCTCCCCTTGGGTGCCGGTGATATCACCCCTCTAGAAATGGCCAACTCTTACGCTACTTTCGCCAGCAACGGCTGGTATTCTGAACCTACCATCATCGTACAAATTGCCGATAGTCGGGGCAATGTTTTGGTGGATAATACCCCTAAACCTCAATTGGTGCTTGATCCTTGGGCAACAGCTTCCTTAACCACCGTTTTACAAGGGGTAATCAACAATGGAACCGGACGCGCCGCCAATATCGGTCGCCCTGCAGCCGGGAAAACAGGAACCACCGACAACGAACGGAACGTCTGGTTTGTGGGTTACGTACCTCAATTATCAACTGCCGTATGGGTTGGAGACGACGCTAACCGCGCTCTGGGTAAGGGAGTCACAGGAGGCGGTAACGCTGCCCCTATTTGGCGTAGTTTTATGACAGAAGCCCTCAAAAATGAACCTGTTTTACAGTTTCACGCCGCTTCTAAGTTTCCCCGTCCCAAAGTTAAACAAAAAAAATAGCCCACCAAGATGAACAGGGGAAAATTATTACCAAATCCTAACCACCGCCCCTGGTTTCGTTTTATCTGGCAATGGCGAGGTTCAGTTATCCCCTCCATTTTGCCTAGAGTTTTTTGGTGTGCTTTTTTTGCTCTGGGAGTTAGCGTTTTGTACCATTTTGGGTTAAACGTGGCTTTGCCCCTAGAGAGTGGTTTAGTTCCTAGTATTGTTTTGGGGTTACTGTTAGTATTTCGTACTAATACAGCTTACGAAAGATACTGGGAAGGGCGAAAACTTTGGGGAACTTTGATTAATACAGTTCGGAATTTATCTCGTACTATTTGGGTGACAATTAAGGAAAACGATGATAGCGATCGCACTGAAAAGATTGCTACTTTACGACTCTTAATTGCCTTTGCGATCGCCACTAAATTACATTTACGTTCTGAGGCAGTTAACGAAGAGTTAGTTAGATTTTTAACACCGAAACAGTATGAAAAATTATCTACGATGAATCATCCTCCCCTAAAGATTGCTTTTTGGATCGGTGACTATCTACAAGAGCAATACAAAAATAAATGTATTGACTCTTATCAACTAACTACTTTGTTTAAATTATTAGACACTATGGTAGATGTATTAGGAGCTTGCGAGAGAATTCTTAAAACTCCTATTCCTTTAGCTTATACTATCCATTTGAAACAGTTAGTTTTGCTATATTGTCTAACATTACCTTTTCAATTTGTAGATGAATTAGGGTGGATGACAGCCCCTATTGTTGCTTTAATTAGTTTTACCATACTTGGCATCGAAGCCATTGGTATAGAAATTGAAGATCCCTTCGGTTACGATGCAAACGATCTCCCTTTAGATCAGATTTGTTATACTATGGAGAAAAATATCGAAGATTTAATTACCTTAGATCCCTGTGTTAGCTACTCTCGACAAAATTAACCTTAGTAACCACAATTTTACTGACGACAATGAATTGGCATATTCCTAACGATCTCTCTTTTGAAGACGCATTGCAGTTAACCAGAACACTCGTAGACGCAATGGTTAATGAACAACTAAAAGACTCTGAAATAGAAGAAATAGTTACAACTTTGGTCAATAGTGAAAACGGAGCAAGGGGATTTTTTGTTATCTATTTAACTAGCGAACTCTCCTTAGCAGATAATCCCACTCAGTCCGTTGTAAATGCTCTTAAAACCTCTCCAAATATTGTTAGCGAACTATTAGTAAAAAATCTTGCTATGTCCTCAGCGATGTCTATCACCCATCGTCGTAATGACAACGAGGAACAAGCCCAAAATTCCGAACAAGTTGCTCAAAGGAATTGTAATTTAATTAGACTAGCTAACTTAGAAATAATCAACCAAAAATTAGAAGAATTAAAGCAAACAATCAACAATAATCAAGGAAGTTATCAGGGTTTTCTAGAAAAGTGGCAATACGATGAAGAACAAAAGCAAACTATTAAAAAAAATATAGAAAATATATAGAATAAAGTAACTTTTTTTATGCTTAAGATTCCTTTACAAATTAGAATTGCTAAGAGGAACTTTATAAGAATATATGGGTCAGTTAATTTACGTCCATAGCCAGATACTAATCAAATGAAAAGTAAAATTTCAGTTTCTGTCTTAATAGCTCTTATTCTATCTTGCTTTTTTCCCCATTTTGTTTTAGCTGAAACCGTCTTAGAGAAAGTCAAACGGACAGGGGAATTAAATGCAGGGGTAAGAAAAGATGCTATCCCTTTTGGCTATGTTAATAGAAGTGGAAAATGGACAGGATACTCTGTTGATCTTATTGATTTAATTCACAAAAGATTAGAAAAAGAACTCAACCAATCCATAAAATTAAACCTCAGAGAAGCTACAATAGATAGTAGGTTTCGCATTGTTCAACGGAACGATGTTGATATTGTGTGTGGGGCTACGACTATCACCCAAACTCGTTCCAAAAGGGTTGATTTTTCTGTACCTTTTTTTATGACAGGGGCGCAGTTTTTAGTGAAATTAGAAGATGCTCCCAAATTTGACTATAACGGTAACTTAACGGATATCCCTATTGCCTTTTTACCAGGAACAACCACTCAAGAAATTATTCCCCAAATCTATCCCCTAGCTAACTGGAAAGATATCAAAAGTCGACAAGAAGGGGTAAAAAAACTAAAGGAGAACGAAGTGAGAGCTGTAGTCAGCGATGGGATATTATTGTTAGGAGAAATTGTCCAACAAGGTGGTAATCTAGGGGATTTTGTTTTATTACCTTCTCAACCCATCACAACAGAATTGTACGGTTGCATCCTACCTCAAAGTAATCCCCAATGGAAAAAACTGGTTAATTTGACTATTCTTAGCCCTGAAAACCGTATCCTGCAACAAGAATGGTTTAGTCTCAATACGGGGGAATTTCCCTACATCATAGAACAAGCAGACTAGGATGGGATGGAAAACATTCTTTGCTTAAAGTTTAATAACCCCAGACACCGTATCTTCTCAAAAAGCCAGGGGTCACTCGCTGCGAAAACTTAGGCCAAACA
>NZ_JARVCN010000332.1:0-3475 GCF_038442745.1 Crocosphaera sp. Alani8 | reverse complement strand
TAGTCTAATTTGATATGTAAAGTTTTCTAAAGACATTCAACATTTCTGGTATTAATTGAGTATGAATATGATAGTAATGGACGTAGAATTGAAGCTATTGATAGTTCAGGGGAACGAAATTATTTAGTGGCGAATCTACTAGGAACGGATTTAGAGTCTCCTTATTTAATCACTGATGAAAATGGTGAGTTTGTGTCAGGATATGTGTATAGTGGTTCGATGCCTATTTTAAGGTTAGATGAGAATGGGGAGCCTATTTATTATCTGACGGATGCGATGGGTTCTGTAATAGGTTTAGCCGATGGAAATGGGGCAGAGATCGCTGAATTTGAGTATGATAGTTTTGGGAATTTAAGGAATTCTCAAGGGAATGATTTAGGGTTAACAGGAGGTGATTTTAGGTTCCAGGGACAGTGGTTAGAATCAAATACTGATTTGTATCATTTTAGAGCGAGGTATTATGACCCTGAAACGGGAAGATTTGTGAGTAGAGATCCTGTTGAGATTATTGAGTATGAACCTGAAAGTTCTAATCCTTATCAATTTGTTTATAATAATCCACATATTTATTTAGATCCGAGTGGGGAGTTTACGATTTCAGAAATTAATGCAGCCAATGCAATGAGGGATATTTTAGAATACGGTAGAACTTTTTTAATTGATGGAGCTAGAGATTTTATCAGAGAAAAAACAGGTGAAGTTATTGGCAACCTTTTAATAAGTACCATTAATCAACTTTTACCAGGTAATGCAATAGCTGATAATTGGGCTAATTTGCAATCAGGTGTTTCAGGAGGTTTTGAAAATTTCATTAAAGATAATGTATGTCATATCTTTGAGGAAATAGGATTTTCTGATCGATTGTGGATAGAACCTCGTATTTCAGCTTCCAATGGGAAACCAAAAAGCAATGGATTAAACTGTAGTGCTGAAGAACTCGGTGCCAAGCCAGCAGCAGATGCTTATGCACACCCCGCTCCAGACTTTATTATCAAAGACGGATATCCATACCGTTCCCGCAGTGGTAAGAAAGGATTCAAAAAGAAAAATCCAAAATCCTATATTATTGGTGATATTAAGGCTAGCACAGCCGCCGCTCTTAAAGATATTACAACTAACAATAAACAATGGAATGCAATGGCAGAATATGCTTCTAGATATCAAGCTATGCCTTTTGTTTTGTATCCAACATTTTTACGCCAATTTAAAAAAGATAATCTGGCAGATTCCCAGTTTGCAGAAAAAACTGTACAAGCTCAAAAAGAAGCTCTAAGCAAAGGTGTTGTTTTATTTCTTCTGACCATTTATGATTAAACATTTATTAACTAATCCAATTGTGTAACAAAAATCAATCATGATGTTTTCTAATGATTCTAAAAAAGTAAAAAACTCCCCTTTATTTAAAGCAATTGAGACTGGAGATTTAGCCACTCTCAAGATATTACTTCAAAGTGGATGCAATTTGGAGCAAAAAAATTGTAATGGTCTTACTCCAATGCAAGTAGCAGTTGCCTTAGACCATGTAGAAATTGCCAGGACTTTGTTAAGTGCAGGAGCTAGTTTAGACGGCTTAGATGAACACATATTTGGTAATGCCGTTTATCGTCGAAAACTAGACACGATATCCTTTTTGATCGAAATTGGCATTGATGTAAATATGAGATTCCATGAAGATCAAGACACAACTGCGCTTATGGTAGCCGTTAATACTGGGGATCTTGATATTGTTAAAAAGCTTGTAGAATCGGGAGCAGATGTAAATGCTGTTAATCGTAAAAATGCCTATGCTCTTATGAATGCCACTAGGCCAGACCTCAAAGAAATATATGATTATTTAGCTCCTCTAACTTCTTCAAAATTACGAGAGTTGGCAGAGAAAATACGACCACCTATAAAAAATAAACAAGAAGAGATACAACGTAATCGAGATGAATTACAAAAGACACTAAAATTATTCAACTCTTCAAAGAAGCGCAAGCAAAAGAAAACTGAGCGATAAAAAACTTGGAACTTAGAATATAATAGTGCGGATTTAATTACGAAGATTACGAATAGTAACGGAGAGGTATTAATTGAGTATGAATATGATAGTAATGGACGGAGAATTGAAGCTGTAGATAGTGAAGGGGAACGAAATTATTTAGTAGCGAATCTACTAGGAACAGATTTAAAATCCCCTCATTTAATCACGGATGAAAATGGTGAGTTTGTGTCAGGATATGTGTATAGTGGTTCGATGCCTATTTTAAGGTTAGATGAGAATGGGGAACCTATTTATTATCTGACTGATGCGATGGGGTCTGTGATTGGTTTAGCGGATGGAAATGGAGCAGAGATTGCCGAGTTTGAGTATGATAGTTTTGGTAATTTAAGGAATTCTCAGGGGAATGATTTAGGGTTAACAGGAGGTGATTTTAGGTTCCAGGGACAGTGGTTAGAATCGAATACTGATTTGTATCATTTTAGAGCGAGATATTATGACCCTGAAAGTGGTCGGTTTATTAGTAGAGATCCTGTAGAGATTATTGAGTATGAACCTGAAAGTTCTAATCCTTATCAGTTTGTTTATAATAATCCACATATTTATTCAGATCCCAGTGGGGAGTTTACTTTAACTGAAGTTGGTGCTAGTCGAAAAATACAAGACATACTTAATGATGCACAAACCTATGCCTATCAAGAAGTTAAAGAACAAATAATAGCAAAAGCTAATCAAGTTGTAAGTGATGCCATTTTTGATGTTATGGGTAATTTTCTTCCCCTTAACTCAAACTTAGGAAATATTACTAATCTTGTAAAAAGTTCTATGGATTACTATGGAGGTGCAAAAGGTTCAATAAAAGGAGGTTTAGTTTTTGAGTATTGGATAAGAAACCTAACTAATAATTATTTTCCTGAAAACTATTTAAATTATATTTATTATGAACCTGCACTTAAATTAAGTGGATTTGCCATCAACAGTGGTTATAAACCTCCAGAAAATAAATTTAGTGGTATAGTTATTGAAGGCACATCAAGACCTGATTTTATCATTACATCGGGTCGTCCTCGTCGTCATCGGAGTGACGGTAATCGAAGTTGGTTGATTGGCGATATTAAATTAAGCTTAAGGACAGTTATTAAGGATTATTTTGGATTAGAGGGACAACCTCCACAGAATGCTAAGCAATGGGAGGCAATTCATAAATATGCTAGAAAAAATGGAACTTATCTTGCTAGTTTTGTCACGTTATTTGATGGAGGACAAAATAAACAACAATTAAGAGGGAAATTGAATAAAGAAGCAGCTCAAAAAGGAATTACCGTTTTAGTTGCTTCCATACTTCAGAACTTTAATACCTCTTCTAATTCATAGTTATTTTAGAATGAGCTACTAATTTAATTAATCATATAAACTAATTCTTGGACTTCCCTTTATATAAAAGTGTCAGAAATGGGTTCTCAAAAATAGGCAAAAATTTATTTAAGACCCCTC
>NZ_JARVCN010000331.1:0-3491 GCF_038442745.1 Crocosphaera sp. Alani8 | reverse complement strand
ATGACTGTTCTCAATGCCTTCTGTCAAGCGGATTTTAGATGAGCTTACCCTGGCGTTTCTATTCCTGTTATTGGTCCTGCGAGTGTAGGGGTAAACAATAATTGGAATACAGATTTTTCGATTATTCCTCTCAAACAATACAATCAATATATCATTACTTTTATTCCCAAAAGTGAAGGGGAATATAAAGTAAGAGCTTATCTTAAATACAATGATGATACTGCTGATGAAATCTATAACGAACAGAAAAATTATCCCTCAGGACAAGCAATAGAAATAAAAGGATCTCCCAAAGAGGACAATATCCCAGTTCAAGTAAATTTATTTGTTGGTGATCCTGTTTCCATAGCTAAAACTTACACTGTTTCTGTAAAAGGTTGTATGTGACCTTTGAAATAATCTTAAGAGACATTTACAAAAATGTCTCTTAAGATTATCCAGTTACAATGTTTGTGTTGAGTTTATGTGAATTTTTCAATTACTTTTCTGGTTATTTTCTTAACGTTCTGAGTAAGTTTTCTCCGTAGGTTAGAATTTTGTTTTTTTTGAATTTGCTCCTTGTCTCGATCCTTTAGTAGTTTGATAATGATTTCCATTTGAATAGCAACAATATTTTTTAACCTCTCCATGTCATCTTCTAGGTGATCAGAAGTATTGTTTTTTGGCAAAGGTAACCCAACAAAATCATCATAAGGCAAATCATTAAAGTATTGATGATGAATTATCTTATTATCGTTTTCAAACCGTTTTAATATCTTGATTCTCTCTTGTTGGTCAAGAATTGTTTTATCGTTATAAAAAATGAAGTCAGTGCTATCAATATATTTAGTGAGTAACTTTTTAATAGATAGATCATGAACATCTTGATAAATACTCGGAGTTCTCCTTAAGACATCACATAAATATGGATTTAAGCTTTGATTGGATTGTATCTGTGGATAATTATTGATAATATCTAGTTGAGTTCGTTCGCAAAAATCGGCAATTAAATTGTTATTTTTAAATTTTTTTTTACTCAAAGGAACTACAATTAAACTATTTTTATCATAGATTTCTTCGAAAAATCTAATAATCTTGAGAAAATCTGGTCGGTATAAATCTAATGATTCTTCAATATACTCATTTAGTGATAAACCTTTTTTATGTTCCCATTGTTGCCAACTGGATACTAGATAATCATCTTGTCTTCTCAGATAAAAAATAACAGTTACTTGCTCGAAATAAGACGCTAAAATTTCATGAATTTTTCTCCCTTCACTAATGCCTCTCATATTACCTAGATTCTCCGCTGATATCAGAATTTTCCGACAGTTAGTTTCTCTTGCTTTTACTAGAACTTCCCCTAATCTTCTCTCAAAAGCTATGATGTTATCGTCATCAATCAGCTTTTTAAAATATAATACTGGTGTCTTTCTGTTTTGTAAAATATTATTTTTTTCAAAAGAAAAATAAAAATCTTTATCAGGTAAATAGGCACCTTTTTCTTCTAATTTATTGATATTGCCGTAGAGAAAATTTTGAATTGAAGAAGATCCACACTTACCATGACCAGGATGTAAAATAAGTTTCATTGTTTTTGAGTTATTGTCCATTATGAAAAATTAAAAAAAGACAGATAATTATGTGCAAAAAAATAATCATTAATGTTATTTGATGTCATTATAAGCTATCTGCGCCAAACTAACACAGGACATTCAGCTAAGCGAACAACTTTTTCTGTAACCGATCCTAACAAAAATCGGTTTATTCCCGTGCGTCCATGAGAAGCGATAACAATCAAATCAGTGTTATCCTTTTTAGCATAATCAACAATTTCTAAACTGGGATTTCCTATTTTAACCACTAAAATTAAGTCATCAACCAAAGATTTAGGATAACGTTCATAAAAAGAATTTTTAACATTATCTTTGCGAGTGTCATCGTTTAATGTTGACCAAATAACACCAGGATCAACGGATTCTAAAGGTAATAAAACGTGAATAACCGTGATTTTATTAGGATCTTTGATAAAGTTTAGTGTTTCATCAAGTGCATTAAAAGAATCTTGAGAAAAATCAATCGGAACTAAAATGCGATCGCCAATAAATAGACTCATTTTGATACAATATTAAAAAGTAATCTATAATAGTAAACTATTAAAGCAGTTATCACTATTTACTGATAACTTATCGGTAACCGATGAATGATTTATATAGCAATAAATAATGATTGATGAGATATCTTTTCGTGACTAGTTATCAGTTACCACTGTTGACTGTTCATTGTTCCCTTATACCTCAGACTTAAATTCTCAGAACTGATCACTGATTTATATAGATGAATGACAATCAAAACTACCTAATAAACCCATTAAGTGTAGCACCAATGATGGACTATACCGATCGCCATTTTCGCTACTTTATGAGGCAGATAACTCGTCACACTCTACTATACACAGAAATGATCGTCAGCGCAGCTATTAAACACGGCGATCGCTCGAAATTATTGGACTTTTCCCCCGAGGAAAAACCCTTATCTCTACAAGTAGGGGGAGACAACCCCCAAGAATTAGCAGAATGCGCCATAATTGCCGAAGATTGGGGTTACGATGAAATAAATTTGAATGTGGGATGTCCGAGCGATCGGGTTCAAAGCGGTCATTTTGGAGCTTGTTTGATGGCAAACCCAGAATTAGTTGCACAATGCGTTGATAAAATGCGAAGTAGTGTTAATATTCCAGTGACAGTTAAACATAGAATAGGCATCGATAATCAAGATAGCTATGATAACATGGCTCGCTTTGTTAAGATTGTTTCTGAGGCAGGGTGTCAAAGGTTTACCGTACACGCAAGAAAAGCTTGGTTAAAAGGATTAAGTCCCAAAGAAAATCGCAATATTCCTCCCTTAAGATACGAAGATGTTTATCATCTCAAACAAGAATTTCCTCACCTTTTGATCGAGATAAATGGTGGTGTTACTAATCTCGAACAAGTAGAAAAACATCTAGAAATAGTAGATGCAGTGATGATCGGTAGAGCTGCTTACGATAACCCCTATTTATTTGCTACAGTTGATCGAGATATTTATCACGACAACATAACACCACTAACCCGTCATGAAATCATCAAAAAAATGTTACCTTACATCGATAATTGGGTAAGTTCTGGTTATAAACTTCATTCCATTAGTCGACATTTGTTAGCCATATTTGTGGGCATTCCAGGGACAAAAGCCTGGAAAAGATATATTAGTCAAAATGCCCATTTACCCGGCTCAGATTCTCAAGTTATTGTTGAAGCTTTGAAAAACGTACCTCGATAATTAAGTTTTTTATCTGTAACACAAAAAAAGTATTAAGAAAACTTCGATCAAGGTTCTTAGGATGAGTATGGTAGAGAAAATCTGTTGAAAATCAGGAAAAATTTTAATCATGAGCGAGCAAGAAATAAAGGAAACCAAAGGAAGCTTCTCAAAAAGTCTGGGGGGACTCGCCGAAAGTTAGGGGACAAAGA
>NZ_JARVCN010000330.1:23606-26608 GCF_038442745.1 Crocosphaera sp. Alani8 | reverse complement strand
TTTTGTATAGTTGAGACTTTAAAACCCTTCTAGTGTAATCAATATTTTTGTATATTTTTTGATAAGTCCTACTGTGTCACTGTCTCGGATAATCTTTGTTTTCTTTTAGTTAGGTAGGTTTTATGATCTAACCATTTTCCTTGTTGAATAAACCCCCAATTTTTGATTCTGGGACCACAAAAAAACAGACTCCAAGATCCTTGAGAATCAGGAGACATTTCGATGCGATGGAGAGATTGAGGAGAACGAATGCGGAAATGACCCGGACCTCGCCAAAATTTTCCTGTGGGGGTAATTTCCCAATAACCACCTTTGAGAATCAAGGTTGCATACCACCAGGGATGATCGTGTAGATCGTCGGGATCGCTCAGGCAGATGTAGTGTAACATCAGATTAAAAGGTAGGGTGCGTGCTTCAGCTTCTTCCGTTAGTTTGTCAGAAAACAACAAATAATAACGAATTAGATAAGGTCGAACCCCATCTCGGTCATATATAACCCGTTTCCGTCCTATTTTATCCAAAAATGTCAGTAACATTTTTTTAGTTTATTAACAACAGTCAAACTAAGACAATTATAAACGCTGATTTTTATTTTCCAAAACTTCGCAAAATTTACCGATACAGAGAGTGTTCTTTTCTTCCTGACTTTCTACTGGAATTTGGTTGTTTTGTTGAGTAGATAAGATTAAATAAGCAGTTATTCCCGAAAAAACAACGACTAGAGACAGTTGCCAAAGAACTATTCCAGAATCGTCTTTTTTTGAGATTTTTTTAGTTATTTTTTGAAAAAACAAGAGTTTTATAAACATAGTTAGTAGCAATTACCAGAAGAATGTTAAAATCCTTACTAATTTAAAGCAACACTGTGACACTTTGTTGGGTTTCACTCCGTCCTCATCATCAACAACCGTAAAGTAATACAGTAGAAGAGTAACCAGACAACTTAGTCTAGTTTAGTTATTGTAATGAATATTACAAGGTGGTGTGAGATGTTTTGGAAATTTTTTGAAGCTTGTGCAATCACATTGGGGTTGTATTTGTGTTTGCAATCAAGTAACTTTTCTACGATTGATGAAAGTTACTTATTATTTAGAGTAACTAAATCTGAGCAATTTTTCTTATTCAATCTACAAGAAGACATGACTTATAATCGATGGCAAACCTGGACAAATAAAAGCAAATTTCAGCCTAGAGTTAGAGGATATTGAACTGAATTTTATCCTAACAGATCAAGACGATACAATACTTACAGAAGTGTTGGCATTTTTTATATTGCGTTTGAGAATAACTACTGAATAGATTGGAGATATTTTTGATAATTCCTAAAAAATACGCAAGAATATTGGCTAATTTATGTTTACATTGACATCAGTATCTTTATTGTTACCCCTAACTTTACAAATTATTTAACTACATCTACTTGTTGATTTGCTCAAAAATTAAAGTTATGAACAAACATCGATCAATCGAAATTCTTTTAACCCATATTAAATTACAAGCAGTCCTTTATAACATCGACGAAACCATTGCTGTTGACTACGCACTGCTAAATTTGTATAGAAATACGGGGGAAATTTCCAAACAAGAATATCGTGAAGTTCTTTGGGAAATAACAGCAGAAATTTCTCAAAGCGAAGAATGTTGGGAAAAGTATATAAATTTTTCTCAATTTGTTACCACTCTTACCAACGAATATTTTGTAGAATACTGGTTTGAATTAGAAAACTTCCTAGATCTTTTCCCATTGAATGAGTAGCAATAGGTTTTTGCCGGTTATATGGTCTTGTTATCAAAAGCGATCGCTAATTTTAAGCGATCGCTTTTTGTTATACTTACAGTCCATCTTGGGGGATATAAACTAGTTTGTAACCTCCATTTCAATCACTTTTATTGAATATGTTATGCTAATGTCTAATTCTTCAGAGAATTTTGACATTGTTATAATAATGCTTGAGCAAAATTTTACTTTTGTTAGCGCAGTTCAATCTCAAAGAAAAATAAAATACTAATTTTTACTATTTAAGGAGTATTGTTTTTATGTTTGATATAAAGCATAACAGAGGTCAATTTATCATACTTTATATTGGCGGAATCTTACTAACTTTCATCTGTGGTTCTTTCTTCAATGCTCAACTTTCATCAATTAATTCCAAATTTTTGTTAGGTTTAGGAGTAGCCCATGTGCTGACCTTATTTTTCTTTAATTACATTTTCTTTAATTACATTAGTAGTGAAGAAGAATCAGAAAAATCAAAGAGACAAATTGAAGACGGTAATTTTATTCAAACAGCAGGTTACTTACACACATTAATTGGGTTTATTGTAGCTGTTGGTTTAGTCGGTGATGATATTGATAATATTAATAACTTATTATCGCCTCTTAGCAGTGCTTTAGTGACCAGTTTATTGGGGTGGTTTTTAGGAGGAATCCTTGTTTATGAAGGTGAGCATAAACAACCATCTCTTAATGAAGAAATTGCCGATGCTGTTGCTAAAGAAGTTGAGAAAGCATTAAGTGAATCACTAAAAGGATTACAAGAGAATTTAGAAGAATATACTAAGAGTTTTGGTAATAGTTTTGATGAACTTACTGAAGGTATTTCTAACGGTTTTGATGAACTTAATAAAAAATCCCAATCTTTATCGTTTACTTTTGATACTTTAAATAGTACGATAAAAAGTAAAACCAGTGATTTATCTACAAGTTGTAACGGGCTAATCACAACTATTGACATAAAAAGAACAACTTTAGATGCGAGCTTTCAAGAAATAAATGATGTTGTCAGAAGTCAAAAAGAACCTTTGGCAAATAGTTTCCAAGGAATTAACACTATTTTAGATAGTCAACAACAACCTCTGTCAGATAGTTTTCAAAGAATCAATAATGTTTTAGAACAACAGCAACAACCTTTGTCAGATAGTTTTCAGGCAATAAATACTGTTTTAAAACAACAGCAACAACCTTTGTCAGATAGTTTTCAGGCAATAAATACTGTTTTAGA
>NZ_JARVCN010000330.1:0-23506 GCF_038442745.1 Crocosphaera sp. Alani8 | reverse complement strand
AACAACAGCAACAACCTTTGTCAGATAGTTTTCAGGCAATAAATACTGTTTTAGAACAACAAGAACAGCCCTTGTCAGATAATTTTCAGGCAATAAATACTGTTTTAGAACAACAAAAAGAACCTTTGGAGAATAGTTTTCAGGCAATAAATACTGTTTTAGAACAACAAAAACAGCCCTTATTAAATAGTCTTCAAGGAATTAACAATGTTTTCAGTCAGCAAGCAACATTATTAGAAAATAATGCAAGTGACTGGTCTAACAGTCTAAGACTAATTGAAACAAATTTATCTGACCTTTCTCAGAATACTCAAAATGTGTCCACTCAAATGTCTCAAACAGCAGACTCTGTTAAACAAGCTGGACAGGAAGCCAATAAGGTTAGTAAGTATCTTCAAAATACAGGAAAATTATGGACTCAACTAGAAGAACTGACAAAATATATTCAACGAGTTACTCAATAAAGTATTAAAATTATGAAAATTAGTCAACTTCAGCACGCTGAATTATTCACCTTATTAGCTTTTATATTTCTGCTCATTATCTTTTCAGTTCAGGGAAGTTTAACCGAGGAAAATCCAGAACCTAACGAAAATCCACGAGAGTTAAAAGCAAAGATTGACAAATTAACCGAAGAAAATGATAAATTGAAGGCAAAATTGAAGGAAAGGGAAAAAGAGTTTCCTCCCAATATTATTATTGAAGGAGCAGGAAAATATGCTTTTCCTTCTGGTAGTGGAGGACTAACAAGAAACTTGAAAAACTTTATTGCCACTGATTTAGTGAAGATAATTGAAGATAATTTTAATCAATATGATATAGATACAGTGGTAGTAATTGGTCATACTGATGGTCAATCTGTTGGGAACCCTGTTAGTAACTTAGACGAGACATTAGAAAAGTCTGCTACAGGTGATTTAGCAATTTCTAACATTAATCCAGGTTCTAACGCAGATTTAGGATTAATAAGAGCTTTAGCGGTGGTTAAAGAGTTACAGAGGATTAAATCAGACGACAATCGTCTGCAAAAATTGTCCGGTCAAACCAGTTTTAGAGCCTATTCTGCTGGTCAATTAACCCTTCCAAATGGAGAATTTGCCCAACCCGATCCTAACCCCAATGCTGAAAGAAGACGTATTGAAATTCGATTTACCAAAACCAGAGAAACCACAACAGCACAATAAAAGATATACAATGACAATTGTATAATTTGTAAAGGAGAAATTATGCCTGTAGGATTTCCAGAGTTCGTTGAAAACCCAGAAAATCGCTGCCCTGTGGTCTTATTATTAGACACATCTGGTTCTATGTCTGGGCAACCCATTAGAGAGTTAAATGAAGGTCTGAAAGCGTTCAAATCCAGTTTAATGCAAGATACTTTAGCTTCTCAAAGAGTAGAATTAGAAATCATAACCTTTGGTGAAACCGTCACAACTATTCAAGAATTTGTCACCATTGATGACTTTGACCCCCCCGAATTAAAAACATCAGGAAGAACACCAATGGGACAAGCAATAATTACAGCTTTAGATAGCATAGAAAAACGTAAAGCGATTTATAAAAATAATGATATTCAATATTATCGTCCTTGGGTATTTTTGATTACCGATGGTGCGCCAACAGATTCTTGGCAACGGGCAGCCTCAGAATTAAAAGATGCCGAAGCTGATAAAAAGTTAGTTTTTTTTGCAGTGGGTGTTGAAGGTGCTGACTTTAATACATTAAAAGAAATTGCTTCTGCGCGTCCTCCTTTACAACTTAAAGGGTTAGATTTTCGGGAAATGTTTGTTTGGTTAAGCACTTCAGTACAACAGGTTTCCACTGGGAAAATTGGTGATGTTAAATCACTTCCTCCGGTGGGATGGGGGGAAGTTCCTACATAATTTAGATTTAATTATTATGAGTTGGAAAGCAAGTTCTTATTCATCTATTGGTGTACAGCATCAAAAACTGCAAACTCCTTGTCAAGATTATGCAGATTATTATTTCGTTAAAAATGAAATCATAATTGGTGCTGTAGCAGATGGTGCTGGTTCAGCAAAAATGAGCCATGAAGGGGCAAAATTAGCAGTAACAAAAGCGATTGAATATCTGACAGGTTATGTGGATAATTATCAAGAAAACTATCCTGAACATCCGATTAACTTTGAGCAAGATCAACTATTAACAACAATTGTTGATGATTTGAAGCATAAAGCTGAACTTGAGGATTATTTATTGAAAGATTTAGCTTGCACTCTTATTGCTTTTATCGCTACCCCTAAATGGGTAACAGCGATGCAAATTGGGGATGGTTTTTTAGTGATTCGAGAAAAAGAAAAGGAAGATTATCAATTAGTATTTGAACCCAACAAAGGAGAGTATGTCAACGAAACTACTTTTGTGACTTCAGATAATGCTATGAATCAAATGCAAGTGGAAGTTATTAAAGGTTATTACCCGTTTATTTGTGCTGCCAGTGATGGGTTAGAAAAAGTCGCCATTAGACAGAAAGATTACTTAGCATTTCCTCCTTTTTTTAAACCCCTAGAGGAATATTTAATAACCACTGAAAATCCAGAAAAAGAAAATAGTTATCTGATTAATTTTTTAGATTCCGAACGTCTTAATGCTCGCACCCACGATGATAAAACTTTATTATTATGTCTGCATCAGGAAAGTCATCAATGAAGGGAAACAAGATATTTTGTAGTAACCTAAAAAAATCCGTAACTTTACTTGAAAAAATTGCTAGTAGCGGAGAAGGAGAAATCTGGAAAACCTCTGATAGTGATTATATTGCTAAAATCTATCATGAAGCAAATCTTGAGCGAGAAGAAAAGCTCAAGATAATGATAGATAATCCACCCCAAGATTTGAGTTCTTTAGCTTGGCCATCCTCTTTAGTTTATGAATCTAGCCAAAAACAATTCCTTGGCTTTTTAATGCCTTACATCGATGATGCTAAACCACTTCATGAAGTTTATATTCCTAAACTGCGTAAAAAACTTCCTTTTCTAGTTAATTGGAAATTTCTACACCAGACAGCATTAAACTTAGTCAAAGTTGTTAAAAATGTGCATGACCAGGGATACATAATTGGAGATATGAAGCCCCAAAATATCCTCGTTAATAGTCAGGCTTTACCAATAATTATTGATATAGACTCTTTTCAAGTTATAGACTCTAAAAACAAAAAAGTTTATCCTTGCACTGTTCTTTCAGAAGGATTTAATCCTCCAGAACTATTACAAGAATTAAGAAGGGGAAAAGATATCAAAAATATTCGTCAATCTGAAACCCACGACTATTTTCGTTTAGCTGTTATTATTTATCTTTTAATTTTTGGTTATCATCCTTTCTCCGGTGAATGGGTAGGGAGGGGAGAAAAACCAAATAAAATAGATGATTTGGTAGAAAAATGTTATTGGCCGTACGCAAAAAATAGTCGCATTCGTCCCGGCAAAATGACAATTCCTTTCGATGTTAAACCCTTGCCTTTTTATCCTCAATTAAAAACCTACTTTCTACAATGTTTTAATCAAGGACATAATAATCCCAGGAAAAGACCAAAAGCACAGGACTGGGAAGATGTTTTAGAACAAGCATTAAAACGTTTAGTTATGTGTAATGAGTATCAAAAGAAATCCACAGAACCCTTGAGCTTTAAAATTCAGTATGAAAGACACTACTATGACAAAAATTATTTAAAATGTTACTGGTGCGAACGAGCCAAACCAGAAAATTTAGGAGTAGATATTTTTGCTTATATTCCCCTTTATAACAAGCTAGAAGAACATTTAAAATTAAAACAATGGCAAGATGCTAATCTTGCTACATTTTGGATTATCACACAAGTCATGGGTGGTAGAGTTTTGCTTAAGCAGAATGATATTAACAACATTCAAGAACTCAACTCGGTGTTTAAAAAAGTTGATACAATGTGGCTTAACTATTCGTCAAATATGTTTGGATTTACCATACAAAAAGAAATTTATCAGCTTGTCTATTCAAGTGCAAAAGCCAGTAACTCTCAAGAGAATCTTTTTCAGTTGTTTACCGAAAAATTAGGTTGGAACCAAGGGGTATTAAATACGAACAATAGCAATATCCGAGGTTATTTCCCCTATGTGACAAGTCTTTTGGTTGATACTCAGGTCTATCTTAATTTGTTGCAACAGATTTAAAATAGATCTACCATCAGGGGTTCTTCTTTGATAGACTATAAGTCTTAGCATAGACACTGATTAAAAAATTATGGCACAACGTACTCGATTAGGAGATTTACTCAGACCCCTTAATTCCGAATATGGAAAGGTTGTCCCTGGATGGGGAACCACTGGTTTAATGGGAGTTTTCATGGGCTTATTTTTAGTCTTCCTATTAATCATTCTGCAAATTTACAACTCTTCTCTAATTCTCGATGGATTTACCGTAACTTGGGGAGGTTAAACCTCGAGTTAGACATTAGGGATTGTAAAGCGATGCAGTTTCAGAACATTCTAGAAAACTAATCGCTCTCATAATAGCTTGTATTTTCCCCGATTTGTCGGGGTTTTTTTATCACTCATCAGTCAGAAGTTTTTTGTCTTCCCATACTTCCCCTGAAAAAAGACTTAACTCCTAACACCAAACTCAGGTTTGAGTAGTATTGGGATAAACTAATAAAGAAGTATTAGGAGTATGTTATGAATGTTTTTGGCATTGGGCTACCGGAAATGGGCTTGATTTTAGTAATTGCTTTATTGGTATTTGGTCCCAAAAAACTCCCCGAAATAGGCCGCAGTCTGGGGAAGGCAGTTCGCGGGTTTCAAGACGCTTCAAGAGAATTTGAAAATGAGTTCAAACGAGAAGCACAACAACTGGAAGAATCTGTCACAATGAGTGCAGAACTAGAAGAAAATAAAATGGCTAATCCTACCCCAACGGATAACGATAAGACCAAGATGAACACATAAACCAGCAACATTATAAAATCTTCTAATGGTTGTATCGGCTAATTTATGTGAGAAAGGATATAATCGAGGTCGGAATATCCGTCGATGGTTGGCAACTCCCTGGGGTTGACCCTGTTGACAGACAAAACGACAAATTTAATTATTTCAGCATTTTGATGAGGGAAAGATGGAAGGAGGTTCTAGATGAGTGAACAAACACCTTACGAAAAGCTTGGTGTGAATGAAGCCGCGTCTTTTGAGGAAATCCAAGCAGCTAAAAACCGTTTAACACAAGAGTATAGCAACGACGTAAAAACCGTTGAAGCCATAGAGGCAGCCTATGACTCAATTATCATGGAACGATTGAAACTGCGTCAAGAAGGTCGTATTAAAGTACCCGATCGCATTCGTTTCGCAGAACGTCAGCGAGAAACCCCCCCAACCCCTCCCCCTCTGTCTCTGGACAACTCCCCCTCTTGGTTACAGCAGTTTATTGATACCCCTTCTTCCAGGGATCTTCTCTGGCCAACGGGTATATTTCTCGGTTTAGCTTTATTAGTGAACTTTTCTGGTACTGATTCTTCTTCCATTTCTGTACTACTAGCATTAGGGGTTTTTGCTAATATTTATTTTCTCAACCGTAAAGAAAATAAGTTTGGTCGGGCTTTATTAATAACCTTAGCAGGTTTATTCTTAGGGGTTGCTTTAGGATGGGGAATAGGGCAATTATTACAAGGGGCTAATCTTCCAGGAGATGTAAGTCAATCTTTCATTGGTATGGCCATCTTCTTTCTATTTTGGCTAAGCAGTAGCTTTTTACGTTAATTCCGTGAATCAATTTTTAGATAATATCGATCGCCTGTTTTTGAGTTTGGTAACACTCATCCAACGGGTACTTTTTTTTGAGGTTGCCCATTTTCCTCTCATTATCCTCTGGTTAGTTCTAGGAGGGATTTTTTTTACCCTCCGCATGGGTTGTATTAGTATTGTTGGGTTTCCACACGCTATTAAAGTAGCTTTAGGCTTTTATGATCAACAGGATGAGATTCCAGGGGAAGTGTCCTCATTTCAAGCTTTAGCGACGGCTTTATCCGCTAGTATCGGTCTAGGAAACATTGCTGGGGTAGCTATTGCTATTCAAATGGGTGGCCCAGGGGCTGTATTTTGGATGACGTTGGCCGGTTTCTTGGGAATGTCTAATAAGTTTGTCGAATGCACGTTAGGGGTTAAATATCGCATCGTTAACCCAGACGGAACTATTATCGGCGGACCAATGTATTATCTCTCCCAAGGGTTAAAGGAACTGGGACAAGAAACTTTAGGCAAAACACTAGCTATTTTTTACGGTATCGCGGGTTTAGGGGCAGCCATCGGGGGTGGTAATATGTTCCAAGCTAATCAGTCTTTTGCCGCTTTGGCGGTAGTGGTTCCGGCGGTTAAAGATTACGATTGGCTTTATGGTTTAATAGTAGCTTTGTTGGTGGGACTAGTCATTATTGGTGGTATTAGCCGCATTGGGGTGATTACAAGCAAATTAGTGCCAGTGATGATATTTTTTTACCTTTTGGGTTGTTCATGGGTCTTAGTGGCGAATTTTACCGCTATTCCTGCAGCCTTTGGGTTGATGTTCAGAGAGGCTTTTTCCCCCTCTAGCATAGAAGGAGGGTTGATCGGTATTTTGGTGCAAGGGATCAGACGCAGCGCCTTTTCTAATGGGGCAGGTTTGGGATCGGCTGCCATCGCCCATGCGGTAGCGAAGACAAAAGAACCCATACAAGAAGGCATTGTTGCTATTTTAGAACCGTTTATTGACACCATTGTTATCTGTAATCTGACTGCTTTAGTGATTATCACCACGGGGATGTACGGGGAGTCCGTGGGGGATAATATTAGTGGTTCTACTTTGGCAGCAATGGCGTTTGGTCAAGTAATAGATTGGTTTCCTTTTGTATTAGTAGGAATTATCTGTTTATTTGGTTTTTCTACTATGATTACTTGGTGTTATTATGGTGAACAATGTTGGACTTATGTGTTTGGCCAACCAAGTTCTATTGTTTTCAAACTGTTATTTTTGACCTGTATTTTTATCGGTTCTGTGGTTAGTTTAGGGGCTGTGGTTGATTTTAGCGATATGATGTTACTAACCCTAGCTATTCCTAATCTTTTAGGCTGTATGTTGTTATCAGGAAAAGTGGCAACTTTGTTGAAAGAATATTGGCAAAAATTACCAGTTTTTTGATTTGTCCATAATTAACATCTGTAGTGGTAAAATTGTTACAAAAATTTGGTAATCTATGAAAAGACTGGGGACATTAAAACTACCAAAAAATATATGGTTACTCAACAGCACACTAAAGTTGTCTTAATATTAGCTGGTATTTTGATGTTAGGGTCAGTAGGTTGTAAAATTGTTCCCGACACGGAAGCAAAAGAACAAGAAACTGTTGAATTTAAAGAGCAAATTCCATCTGTAGACGTAGCGATCGCCAAAACTGATACAGTTCGGAATACAAGAGAATATATCGGCACAACTCAACCAGTGCGAACCGTCGCCCTGCGATCGCAAGTTGAAGGACAATTACTACAATTAACCGTAGATGTAGGCGATCGGGTAAACAAGGGACAATTATTAGCCCAATTAGATGATAGCTTATTGCAAGGGGAAGTAGGCAAAGCACAAGCAGAGTTAGCCGCCTTAAACTCAGAAGTGATCCGCGCTCAAGGAGAGGTTCAATCAGCCCTGGCTACAGTAGAATCAACTAAGGTACAGTTGGAACAGACTCAAACCGACGCAGCTCGCTTGCAACAGTTATACGAAGAGGGGGCGATCGCCTTACAAGAAGTGGAGTTATCCCCTACAGAATACCGTACAGCGCAACATAACTTAGCTTCGGCACAATCCCAAGTTAAGGTGCGTCAATCTGCTGTAGAAGCAGCCCAGGGGAGAGTTATTGCCCAACAAGCTGTAATCCAACAGGAACAAGCACGATTATCATACACCCGTCTCCATTCTCCCATTACAGGTTATGTGTTACAACGAGTAACCCAGACCGGAAATTTAGTGCAGCCAGGTGGAGAAATTTTGCGTATAGGTGACTTTAATCAGATTAAGGTGGTGGTCCCTGTTTCTGAGCTAGATCTCGCTAATATTCGCCTCGGACAGTCTGTTAGGGTACGTTTAGATGCGTTTCCCCGTAACAGTTTGGTGGGACAGGTAAATAGCGTTTCTCGCCCTCATGAGGTAAACTTAACTCCTGCTTCCTACCTCTTCTAGAAGATAAAACGGGTTTGAGAACCTGATTTAGTCCTAGCTAATGGATAGATAAGTTAATCGTTCTGAATTTTCGGCGACAGAAACTCCAATTAAAGTTACATTACTATCTAAAGGAATAGAAGCAAAATAGGAACAGAGTTCTTCAGTCGTTCCTCCAGGACACAGGGGAAAATCGTTGACAATTATCGGTAAACGCTCTCCCCATTCCTGTAGTCGCTGTTCCATGTCTACCATATCTAATCCATACATATCAGATGGATTTCGTTGGGCGCGAAGGTGTAACGTAACTTGAAAATCATGCCAGTGGTTCTCTGTCCACACTGGAGGGTTATGATGTTTGCGACGAAAGGTAGCACGGATTTGATAATCGAAGATTAGGGACTGCTTAATCACTTGTAACTCTGAAGGTAGAATCAAGCCAGGAGAAATAGACTTCTACTTCTCTAAGCCTGATTTTATCTGCTGTATTTATAATGATGTTTTCAATAATTAAAATAGGGCGGCTCCAGCTTCCGCTACGGCATGGTCTTGCTCTCCTGACCCACCACTAACCCCAATTCCACCAACTACTTGCCCCTCACTGTAAAGAGGTATTCCTCCAGCAAAAATCATGATTTTGCCATCGTTAGAGGCATGAATCCCAAAGAATTGTCCTCCTGATTGACTCTGTTCGGCTAAATCTTTGGTGGACAGATTAAATGCCCGCGAAGTGTACGCTTTTTTAATGGAGATATCGATACTTCCAATCCAAGCTCCATCCATTCGTACATGGGCTACAAGATTTCCGCCCCCATCTACTACTGCTATATTCATTGGTTGACCAATTTCGAGTGCTTTTTTTTCAGCTGCACTAATTACTCTTCTTGCATTTTCTAATGTAACCATTGATCTCTCCATTTTGGGAAAATATATACAATAATAATGATCATTATTTTCATTTTAACTAACCTAGACAACTTGAGTTCGGTGTCATGGCAGTCAAACCATAGTTTAGGACACTCTGAACCATTGAAACAACACCAGAGAATGGTTTTACTTCCTGCCTCGTGCTATAAGTTTTTTTCCTTATTATTGCCAATGTTCCTTTTTGAAATATTTTCCGATGTTCTTCATTATCTATTTTGCTATTTTAGCTCTCAAAATAAAGTCAAATATAGCGTTTCTCACACTCATGAGGTACACCCAATATTTAGGTTATAACTCCTGACTCCTGACTCCTGACTCCTGACTCCTGACTCCTGACTCCTAAAACTAGAAAAATTTTTACCTCACAAGTATGGGAACTGCTATATCAAATTACTTTGAGTATTTTCTAGATGATTTTTGACCCAATAAACTAGTTATAATACTACGTAAGAATCGGCGAACTTTTAAGCCAACTTTTTGGGTGAGATTTCTCAATACTTGAAGACGATGACGCATAGTCGGTAGGCGGAAAATATAGGCTAATCTCCGCAATATTCCCCCTAGTTGACCGCTAATACTAACACCATAACTGGATATAATAGCCGTTCTCCTACCCAAAGTTAACATATCTCCTAAATGAAGGTATCTAAAAGACTTTAAGGGTTTATTTTCAATCATCGCAGCTATGTTTTTAGAAGCACAACTCGCTTGTTGATAAGCAACTTGAGCAGTACCAGGTAGAGGCTTATTTTTGCTGGTTATTTGTGCTAAATCACCTAAAGCAAATACTTCCGGATAATCGATTAACTGTAAACTGCGATGCACTAATAGTTTCCCAGATTGACTTTGTTGACAATTAAGGGATTTGATCAGAGATCTTGATTGAGTGCCTGCTACCCAAACAACCATATCAACAGGAACGCTAATAGTCTGTTCACCGTGATTGATAGTGATAAAATCCTCTTCAATTTCTTGGACATTTGTATTTAGGTATAGCTGGACACGACGGGAACCTAAAGCACGATAAGCAGCCTTACGAATTCCTTTTGACAACCCTTTTAAGATTTGATTCCCTCTATCGATTAAAAGAACTTCTCCCTGGTTTCCTAAACGATCAGCTAGCTTACACGATAACTCTACACCATTAGGACCACCACCAATAATAGCTACTCTCAAGTGCTTTTTATCTAAAGATTCTAAGTGACATACCTTCGCTTGTAATGTTTCTAAATCACTTAGATTTCTGAAAGTTAAAGCATACTTTCTTAACCCTGGAATGTCCGCCCAATAATTTCGAGTTCCTAACCCTAAAACAAGGTAATCGTAATTAAGACTGGTATTATTTTTTAAAGTAATAGTACGATTCTTTAAATCGAATCTTTCAACAGTTTCTTGACAGAATTTTATAGAAGTCCCTGCTAATAATTTTTGATAAGTTGGGGCAATTTCCCAACGTTGCAATTCTCCCGTAATTAACTCGTATAGTAGGGGGGTAAATAAAAAATTGTCGTTGCGTTCAACGAGAGTAATTTTCCATTGACCCGATTTTACTAAGGGATGTTTACTAAGATGTAAAGCAGTGTATAAACCGCTAAAACCTCCTCCTAACACACAGATATTAATATAATTTTTAGTATTCATTAGAACTCAAAGTAAATAAACTCAGATGGCGTGTTGGCAGCTAATAAAATAGTCAAGGCTAACAGAACAGGAGACAACCAACGGGATAACAATAAATCATATTCAAATTTGCCCTGCCAAACAGCTAGATGTTCTAGGAAAAGGACTAACAAAGATAAAGTAAGCACTAACAGTAATGCTGACGTTTCATTAATACTATACGATCCAAACACAGCCTGCAAATTTTCCCAAGAATATGCCCCTGGTGTCATTATTGTCAAGAGCTTTGTCAGCAATCTTCTACTGTTAGTCTCCATGAAGAAAAGACAACCTAGTGTAACTGAAGTAAAAGTTAAAAACCAAGAGATAATTTGAGGACGGGGGAGATAGTTACCCATAAATCCATAAAATGGACGACCCAGATATCTCAATACCAATAATAAAGCCCCGTGATAGGCACCCCAGATAATAAAATTCCAAGCCGCTCCGTGCCAAAATCCTGATAGAGTGAAGGTTAAGAATAGGTAAAAGGCTGCCCATTTTTTATTAGATCCCATCAAAGGTAAAAAGATATAATCTCTAAACCAGGTACTCAGGGTAATATGCCAACGTCTCCAAAATTCATTGATACTTTGAGAGGTATAAGGAGCTAAAAAGTTTACTGTTAATTTAACTCCTAAAAAGCTGGCGATACCCACAGCAACAAAACTATAACCGGCAAAATCAAAGTAAATTCTTAACGTAAATAATAAAGCAAAAAACCAGACTGTCCAGGCATTATCAGCGATTTTTAAGTCAATATAGGGAGCAATATTGTCCGCTAAGACAAACTTCATGAACAAACCGAGAGAAATCCATTTTAAACCTGTTTCAAAGTTTTCTACTCGAAATTTAAACCGGAAACCTTCAATCTGAGGAAATAGATCTTTTCTTCTTTCGATGGGTCCGGCAACAATCTGGGGGAAAAAGGCAATAAAATTAAGATAATCTAAAAAAGCAACCGGTTTCTTCTTCCTAGCGTTGAGAGAATCGACAACAAAACCCACCATTTGAAAAGTATAAAAAGACACCCCTGGAGGAATTGTATTTCTGACAGGAATGGGGGATAATTGTTTCCAATTAGGGGGAATGTTAATAAATAGACCAACAACATCTTCCACAAAAAAGGCTAAATATTTAAAATAAGCTAAAATAGAAACATTAATAATAATAACAACGGTGGCGATCGCTTTAGCTTCCCAACCCTGCGATCGCAACATCCATTGCACCATTAAATAGTTAAAAATTAGTTCTCCCAAAAAGATAATAAAGCTAGAACGACTAGCATGGAAGAATAGTAAAAATGATAAGGCTAATAAACCAACACTATCAAAAATATCACGCCACAAATTAGCTGACTGTGCTATGTAACGAACAGTAAAAAAGGGAACGCTAAAGAGAATTAAAATCCACCAAAACGAGAAATCAGAGTAATTCATAAATATAAGTTGTCAAACATCTAAATAGGTTAAGAGAAAAATAAGTAATAGAACTTACTTGAGTTAGGATTTCATTAATGAGATCATGGTTGTTCTGAGAGTTCTAGATTTGGCAAATTATCTATCGATTTCCTTATATCGAACTTAAGTTTCTCAGATTGATTTTTAACACTATAGCAGGTAAAGGATCGGAAAAAAATTAGGGTTAGCCAGGTTTTATCCTTAACTAACCCTATGGAAGCTTTTATGGTTTATGTTTTATTAAAATCTTCCGAAAAGATTTCCCCATCCTTTTTTCTCGCTATTATTATCTTGAGTTTGATTAACCGGTTGTGCTGATTCGCTTTCTTCAGATTCAACATTACTGACAGCATCAGCTAAATCGTAATTTTCAGATAAATACTGGGCTGATTTCTCAACAGTGGGATGATCCCAGAATAAAGTATCAGGTAGGTCTAAATCTAACCAATCTTCCAAATCTCCTACCAATGTCACAGCATCGATGGAATCGAGGCCATAACGGGTAAAGGGTTCGGTGGTTTTAATTTTATCAGGGTCGAGATTTAACTGCTCAGCCAACTGCTTAATTAGCCAATTTTGAACAATCTCGACTGGGGTTGTAGTTGCTTGGTCATCAAGCTTGTAGCTGGAGCTTTGAACTTGCATTGGAATTATCCTCGTTTGTCGGTGAATGAGCTAATTGAAAAGGGACTATTGAAAAAAGTTTATCTTCTTTATACAGTTTTAGCAGTTCTTGAGCGGTGTTCTCTACGTACACATCAGAAATGCTGTAGGGTAGGGGACGCATTGTCCTTAGGAGTCGGTGTAAGCTCAGAACTAACCATTCTCCCTTAGCAAAGAAGTCTCCTAAAACTGTCCTATTGTATAACCACATGTGTAAACAACAGGCTGCTGCATGGATATTACAGTATTTTTTAGCAACTTCAAACAATTCTGGGGATTGATCATGGCCGTATTCAAACTTTGAGTTAGCAATTAACTCGTCGTGAGCGTTTAATTCTTCTAAGACTAAACTACCCAAAACCACGATTTTTTCTAACACTTCCTCATCCACATTAGCTGTTTCTCTCAATGCTTCCAGTTGTTGCAGAGCAATTTCTAATCCCTGTAGGGGATCGTCCATACCACGACCAAACAATTCTAATTTTTCCCCGTCGAATTTGGGTAAGGGGTTCTCTAAGGAAAAGGTTGTTTCTAGGCGTTTTTGTAACTTTGCCATGGCCTCTGGTTTACGTCGGGCCCGTTGCTTGGTTAGTTGACGGAACTGAAGCATTAAAGCGTGTAAATTAACCACTGTACTGCCATCAAACATACTGATGATGGAGTTATCCCTTAACACCTTCTGGAAGATACCCCAGTCGTGTTCTTCTCGCATATAGAACCGCGATCCCAGGACGGTGTAAACGCTGTTAATCATGGTTTCTATTTGGGTGGTAACAAAATATTTTGTTACCGAGGCCCAAACGCTAAACTGTTCGGGAATAACATGGAAACCTCTGGCCGCTCCAATGGTTTCGCAATCACAGATTAAGATATCTAAAAAGGCATCTACGAGGATTTTTCGGGGTTGGGGAATATCGATTACCTTTTTCCCGTATACAACCCGTTCAACGGCAAAATTCAAGGTGGTTCTTATAGCGGTGTCCGCTGCACCCAAGGAAAAAGCAGCGCAGAAAGTACGAGTGACTTGAAATCCTTTTAAGGCGAATTCTAGACCGTCTCCTTCTTCTTTTATTCGCATAGAGTCGGGGACAAAGCAATCTTTGAACCCGATGCCGCTCATATCGGAGGCACGAATTCCGTGGGTTAATATTTTAGGTAAATTGTAATAATTGTCGGGGTTCAGTTGGCTTTTATCCACCATGAACAGGGTTAAACATTTGGGGCCTCCCTCTGGATTAGTTTTGGCTAAAATATAGGAGACTCCTGAGATAGTGGCTCGATTAATAGGCCATTTTTCCCCGTTGAGAATGTAACCCCCAGGAACTTTTTTGCCGATTAAATCGCCACCAACGAGATCACTACCGTGTTCTTTTTCAGAGTAGCCTAAGCACATAGCCCCGTTTTCGTTTTTAATGAAGTTGGCTAACTGTTGCTTTTGTTGATCGTTTCCTGCCATCCAAGTTATAAAAGACCAAAACAGGGTGGTAAAAGCGATACCAATAGTTTGATCTCGACGACAGAGGACACGAACAAAGGCTAAAAACTCCTCAAAAGAAGTGAACTCCCCACCACACTCCGCCGGGACATAGTAATGTTGCAGTTTCCAATTGTAGAGCCATTCTATCTCTGAGTGAGGAAAGTTCTCTGTCTCGTCGATATCGACTACTTGCTTAAACGACATTACATTCTCAGGAGTCCAAGGATCTCCTAAATCTTTGTCAAGTCTTTCAGCAACCCAATACTGTTTGAGTTGGTGCATGACGCGCCTCCATAGGTAGTTTTTTGTCAGATCATTTCTCTATGATAAATAACCTTTACAAAAATTAATCGTTATTTTAACGGGTTTATGGCAAGTAAGCAAGTCTTTGGGAGGAGTCGGGAGGCAGGAGTCAGGAGTCAGGAGTCAGGAGTCAGGAGTTAGGAGGCAGGAGTTAGGAGGCAGGAGTTAGGTGGTAGGTAGGCAGTAAGCGTGTACAGTGATAAATTATTTGTCAAGTTTTGCAACACAACCTAAAAGAGTTATCAGAGAAAATTATTTTATTTGTGAATCTTTTAAAAATGTTAAAAAAGTTAGAGCATTTCTGTTTCTGCACAAGTTTCGCATAATCTAATTAAATGTTCTGTATAAGCATTACGTTCTTTTATTTGGGTACTAATATAAATATGTCTTACTAAGGTTAGAAATTTATAAATTATAATCCTTTTTCTGTTTTCTTCTCCTATTAGTTTAATGAAGGCTTCTTTTAGTGCTATCTCTCGATCTTTTAATGCTTGAAAATCCCCTAAAACTCTTAAACTATATTCAGTAATATGAGCAATAAAATTACCAATATCAAGACTGGGATCACCATAACAATATAAATCTAAATCCAGTAAATAAAGACGAGAATCATTAATAATAACTTGATCAGCGTAAAAGTCTCTATGAATACCCACAGAAGGAACATAAGATAAACTTTCACCAAACTTATTACATTTTTTCAAAATTTCATTAATTCTTATCTTCCAATGGGGATATAATTCACTCACTAACGGTAATTTTTGATGTAAGATATCCAGCTCATCATCAATGGTATGATATCGATCACTTTTAGCAGGGAATTGATGTAATTTATAAGCAGCATAAGCAATTTTTTCAGCAATATTAACCCCGTCTGGTTTCCCTAATAAAAGGGTGGTAGTATATCCTGTAACTTTTCGCTGCAACCACATTTTCCACTTGGGAATGATGCCGATAGGTTGAGGAACAGAAACCTGATCAGAACTATGCTCATCGAAGCCATTTTTCCAAAGATTTTTTTGTAGGTAATAGCTTTTTGTATCTGTTCCTTTAAACTTTACTTTTCCGAGTAAAGTAAATTCTTTTTCACCTTTAAATTTATATTCAATTAAACAGCGTTTTTGGTGTTTATGGCGAATTACTTGAATTTGATCTAAAGAATTATTTTGGATTAAATCAGGGAAATAATATTTGAATTCTTTTTCAACTGTATTAGGACATAAAGCATCTTTAAGAAAGGACAGATTAGGTTCATATAGTACGTTAAATGAGTCGTTAATTTGAATATTCATGATAAGATTTTTCTTATTATTGGGGTTATAAATGCCTATTTTGTCGTTATTTGGCGATAGGTAATGATTCAAAAGACTGGGAATTTTTATTACATTGAATTTTATACAATTGGGAATATAATCCCTTTTGCTGTAATAATTTCCAATGGGTTCCTTGCTCTACAATATTTCCTTTTTCTATGTATAAAATTAGGTCTGCTTGAGTTGCTAAAGAGAGATCATGAGTGATTAAGAATGTAGTTCTATTTTTAGATAATCTTTGTAAAGCTTCAACAACAGCTTGTTCACTTTTTTGATCGAGTCCTGTAATGGGTTCGTCTAAAATTAAGATAGGAGTTTGCCGAATGGAAGCCCTAGCAATAGCAATTCTTTGTCGTTGTCCTCCTGATAAAGTTGCTCCTCTTTCTCCTACAAATGTATTGTATTTTTGAGGTAGTTTTTCGATAAAATCATGGGCATTTGCTAACTGAGCAGCTTGGATAATTTCTTCATCACTAACATCATTCATTCCATAAGCAATATTCTCTTTAATAGTGGCTGCAAATAAAAGACTTTCTTGTAAAACAACACTCATCTGAGAACGTAAAGATTTTAAAGTATAATTACGAATATTTTGCCCATCAATGAAAATGTTTCCGGAGACGGGATCATACAGTCTGAGTAATAAATTCATTAAAGTTGACTTACCACTACCAGACTGTCCCACAATGGCAATAAATTGACCAGATTTTACGTTTAAATTGATTTTATTCAGGATAGAATGAGAATGATGGTAAGCAAAACTAACATCCTGAAACTTTATATCTCCCTCGAAAGAAGGGGCGATTATAGCGTTAGGTAAATCTTGAATTTCTGGGGTTTCATCTAATATGTTTAAAATACGTTCTCCAGAGGCCGAAGCTTTGGCTAACCGTCCCATATATTTGGCAAAATTTTGAATGGGTTTGAAGCTATTTTTAAGGTAGGTTAAAAAGACAATTACATCCCCTGGTGTTAACGCATCTCGTAACACTAACCATGATCCATACCATAAAACCATCGCCATTCCTAAAGCAATAATGCCATCCACCACCCGTTCTAAAGAAGCAGATAATTGTTGTTTTTGGACGCTTTGGCTTAAACTTCGCTTATTTTGTCTAGCAAAGTTATCAGCAAAGGCATTCTCTAAGGATAACGCCTGAATTAACTTAATAGCGGCCAATGACTCCGAGGCAGTAGCCGCCACTTCCCCCTCCTGTTGTCGTTGTCTAACAGACGCAGCCCGAATACGTTGACTGAGATAGCCAGATGCAAACATGAATAAAGGGAAGGTTAACAGCGATAATAGGGTTAAATCAGCATCTAACCAAAACATAACCCCTACTGTCCCCAACAATGTCATAATACTAATAACCAGAGGAAGCATGGCTGTGATCAAAATTTCTTGTAAGCGACTGGTATCACTACTCAAGCCAACAATCAGATCCCCACTTCTAGCTTGGTTATGATAAGTAAGGGATAATCTTTGCAGGTGAAGGTACACCTGTTCTCTAATTTGCACCATCACCCGACTGCCTACAGTTGCTAGGGAAACCGTACTCCAGTAAGCTGAAAACGCCCTCAAACCTGTAATAGCGATCATTCCTAAGGCACAAAGGGTTAAGACAGCAAGGGGGCTTATGGTCTCAAAAATAGGCAATGAGGACTGATCTTTGATGAGAACATGATCAAAAATAAATTTCAGGGGCCAAGGTTCGAGAATGCGTAACACTACATCCCCCGTCATTGCAAAGATGGCTAACCCTAACCATGACTTTTCTTGTTGTATGTAAGGCCAAAAACGGGCTAAAATTCGCCCTAAACTGGGAATTGTGCTTTTTAATGATTTTGTTGTCATTACTTCTTCCTCTATTTTACTAAAATCTTGCACTTTTGATAAAAATGGCTAGTTTGTGAGGGTTCAGCTATCAGCCATCAGCTGAAAAATATCAATCCCTATCATCTACTATGAGTAAGATTAAACGAATGCTGAACGGTGTGCGATAGCGCCGGAACGGAGTGAGGAACTGCTTACTAATTTAAGTTTTTTTATACTGGTGCAAGATATCAGTTTCACTAAGCTACGTTTAAATATGTTTTTTCACCCTCTTTTGCTAACCTCAAAATCTTCTCTATCACCTGATCCCAGGTATAATGAGCGAGGATAGTTTGACGTGCGGATGTACCTAACTGGTGACGAAGTTGAGGCGATCGCATTAAACTGACAAAGGCTTTTATTAAGGCGTTATTATCCCCAGGGGGACACAATAAACCATTGTTTTCATGCTGAATAATGTTGCTTATTTGCCCTATATCACTGGCCACAACAGGCAACCCTGCGGCCATGTATTCATAGACTTTCAGAGGGGAAAAATAGAATTGATCTAAAGGTGGATAGGGGGCAACCGCTACATCTATTTGTTCTAATAAAAAGGGAATAGCAGAGGGAGGAACAGCCCCAGTTAACTGTATCACTGAGTTGAGATTTTTCTGATTTATCTCGATTTTTAAGCGATCGCTTTCGGGTCCTTTTCCGATAATTAATAGTCTGCTTTGGGGATAATGATGATGAAATTTTTCAAAAGCTTCTAATAAGATAGGTAAGCCATGCCACGGTTTTAATGATCCTACGAAACCGATAGTAAAATAAGCATTAGATGTTATCTTTTTGGGATAAAACCGATCAGGATTCACCCCATTGGGAATAACTTTTATTTTGTCAGGGTTGTTAACATATTGACTGACATAATTTTTTACTTCATCCGATACAGCAATAATAGTTGTAGCGGCATTAAATACTTTAATGGCAACGGTTTCTGCTTCTTTAGAAGACACTAAACTACGGTGTTTTTGTTGTTCTAAAATTAAAGGTGCATTCACTTCTAAAATTCCAGGAATACCTTTTATTCTAGCATATTCCATCCCTGCATAACTCCATAAAGAATACCGTTCATACACCATATCAAAGGGTTCTGCATAGTCTAAGGCTGTATTTATTTCTGAATTCATAGATAAAGCAATTTTTTCTCTTAACCCTTGATCAACTTTAGGAATAGGTGACAATTGATGTAATTTTACGGCTTGTAAATCATCTGGTCTATCATTACCCAACCGAGGAGTAAATAAATGAACTTGATGATCTTTTTTTAACAACCCTCTAATAATTTCTTGCACATGAGTAGAACATCCTTTTTGACCAAACACAGGAATACCAACATCAGCACAAACATAAGCAATACGCATGATTAATTACCTCCTAATTACTGTCTATAAGGTAGATATTGACAACTCAATATCAAACTTGTTATCTAGAAGTTATTTGTAACAATGTTCACTAATTTTTATTAGTAGAATTTGACTTAAATAAACTCTTTAAAGTTGCAGCGTTCTGCTCAATATTAAAATCAGTTTCCATCAACTTTCTAGCATTTTTTGCTAACTGAATTCTCATATTTTCACTGGTTAATAAAGTTCGCAATGCTATAGCTAATGCTTCTAAATTATTTTGAGGAACAATTAACCCTGTTTCCTCATGTTTAATCATTTCAGGAATCCCTGTAACATCTGTTCCAACACAGGGAGTTCCTAAGGCCATTGCTTCTAATAACACAGTGGGCAAACCATCCCTGTTCCCATCTTTTCCAATGATATAAGGGGCGGCAAAAACTGCACTGTCTTGGATTAATTTAAATACTTCATTTTGAGGACGTGGACCAATAATATTAACACAGTTCTGTAACTTCAATGCTTCAATTTGCTGTTTTAATTCGGTTTCCAAGTCACCCATTCCCACAATTTGACAATGAAAGTCACATTCCCATTTTTTCAACAAAAAACAAGCCTCAATTAAAGCAAAAGTCCCTTTTTTTTCTACCAAACGTCCCACAGAAATGATTTGAGAAGAACTATTTTGGGGTGATTTATAATCGAATTGAGATAGATTCAATCCATTGTAAATTCTTTGCACTTTATTAGCTATTTGACCGTAAGTTTTTTGTAGGTATTGTTGATTATAATCACTCACAGTAACAACAGTAGAAGCATCCTTAATTTTTCGTTTCATATCATCAATATCTACACTTTCATGAAAAATATCTTTAGCGTGGGTTGTAAACGTATAAGGAACATTAGCAAAGTGAGACGCTAAGCGAGTTACACTGGTAGAAACTGAACCAAAATGGGCGTGTAAATGGCTAATTCCTCTTAATTTCACTTCCCTGGCTAACCAAGCAGCTTGATAAACAACACTAGCAGTTTCTCCTTGTGCTATGGCTAGTTTACTCCAAAAATCAGGAATTAATTTGCTTAATTCTTGTAATTCTGCCCAAAAATAACTATCAGCCGTGGGAGATAAACTATTTAGAGACTCACTTACCCGTCCCTGGATAGGTTTACGAATATAAGTCACAGAAGCACGAACTTGAGAAATACCGTTTTGAAAATGGGTATCACAAGGGGGACGCAGGGCAAAAATATCGATGTTTAATCCTGCTTTTTCATGGGCTAAAATTTCATTAACCACAAAAGTTTCTGAATAACGGGGATACCGTTTGACGACATAAGCAACACGCATTGATTCATTCCTCACTTACAAATTTTACGGGTTAAAAATAGTTCTATTTTTTAGCTGACTTTGAGAAATCTACGATCAGCTACGGTCAACAATTCTCCTAAATATTGGGGAATACGTTTTAATCCTTGAAAATCAATCTTTTCATGTACATTAGGTTGAGCAACTTCTTTACATAACCACTGACTTAAAGCTTCAGGGGTGACATAATCGGGATGTAACATATCAACTAACCCTAATGCTTGTAAACGTTGCGCCCGAATTAACTGTTCTTCTCTGGGTTGAATACGAGGAATAATTAACGCCCATTTCTCAAAAGATAAAATTTCACAAGTGGTATTGTAACCTCCCATAGACACCACAAAATCTGCTTTTTCTAACCATAAAGTAGGTTCAGAAACATAGTCTAATATCTGTAAATTAGGTCTATTTTGTGCTTCATGATGTAACTGTTGACGCAGTTGACTGGGCATCAAGGGACCTGTTATGATAACTCCGTTAGTATCTTGGGGTAACTGTGCCTGGGTGAACCCCCTGGCTAATTGATAACCATCCTGTCCCCCACCTACCAAGCAAAGGGCTAGTCGTTTATTTTTCTTGTTTATAGACTGTTTTCTCTCGAATTTGGCGTATTTTAAGCGACATCGTTGGTCTAAATACCCTGTGTAACGGATTTTAGTTGCCACTTCAGCAGAAAATTGATACTCTTTGATCGGGTTGTAAACCTTCTCATCCCCATAAAGCCAAACGTTATCATAAAAACGAGCGATGGTTTCTTCGTTTTTAGCCTTTTTCCAGCTTGGAATAATAACCTCTGGTTGGTCCAAAATATCCCGTAACCCAAGAATACAAAGGGTTTTACCCTGGTTGCGTAAATATTTCAGAGTACGATCTAATTCTCCTATGGCCCCTCTGGGAACATTATCGACAATGAAGACATCCGGCTGAAAATTCTTGATAGTTGTACGGATAACCTGCGATCGCAGTTTAATTATATCATCAAGAGACATCTGCAAACGGCGGGCTTGATATTGACCTTCTCCGGTTTTGTATAAAGCAGGTAAGGTTAAATACTCAATGTTAGGATGAGTCCCCACTTTAGTCATATCACTCATGCCACTAATAACCAAAATATCAGCATTGAGGGAAGAATTAGCTAAACTTTGGGCAATTAAAAGATTTCTTCGTTTATGACCTAAACCCATTGTATCGTGAGAATAAAGCGCAATTCTTAGTTTTTGGACTTTTTTGGGGTTAGGTAAAGATTTAAGAGGATTAGTAGGCTTTTTAATGGTAGTTAAAGGCATAATTTGAGGAGGGTGCAATATAACTAAGTGGACAAAAAAGATAGCGGGGTTTCAGGAGAAGTTACAAGGTCAATATTTATGGCGTTGTTATAACAATTTCGTATATTTGGGCTACACATCGTTTATCTAGTCTTGTGGGCTTGAGGGATATCTGTTTTATCATGTGTAGCCCAAATAACGGAAAAGGGTATTAACTGCTTCATTGGTTGGTCTTAGTATAAGTTAATGAACTTTATATGTCAGTCCCAAAACTTAGGGAAAAAAATCTCTCTAAACACAGGAAAAGCATCGAATAATTCTATTTATATCCTATTGTTTCCACTTGTTTCCATATAAGTAAGTACCTGGACAAAAGTAAAAGTTATAGTTGAGAAAAGGTAGGAGTCAGGAGGCAGGAGGCAATGAGGTTATTGGTATGTGTAATTAATTTTCTTTAGGTACTTAATTAAAAGACTATAAAAATTCGTCTTAATCTAGTTAGCCCTTGGATTTGTTAAATTATAATTATCTAACACTTTAGGATAATTTATATTATGCTTGATCCTATTTCCCTAACTACGTTAGCAACTTCTATTGTTGGTTTTGTGTTTACTGCTGCTTCTACTACAGTGATTGAAAAAGCAACAGAAGCAACCCTTGAGAAGATTAAGAAATTAACTCAGATAATTAGAGAAAAGTTACAGTCTAATGCTGATGTTATGGCTGAATTAGATAAGGCAGATGATCAAGATAAAGATTTAGAAACTATTAGATTTTATTTAGAAGGAGAAATGAGAAAAAATAAAGATTTTGCTGAAGAAGTCAGAAGTCTTTATGAGGAAATTAATCAAGACTTAGAAAAAGAGGGACAAGGTTCTAACATTATGTATGTTTATGGAGGGAATGCCTTTCAACAAAATCAGAATCAAGGAACAATAAAAAACTACAATGCACAGACAATGACTTTTAATGAAAAAGAATAATAAGAACATATCATGGACATAAATCAAGATCAGAATCAAGGTGAAATCAAAAATTATATTGCTGATCAAATTACTATCAATAAGGCGTTAGCACCGCCACCACGCCTAATAAATATTCCTCAAAAGATACCTTACAACGGTACAAATATTTTTGTCGGTAGGGTAAAAGATTTAGAAGATATTGATCAGCTTTTGGACAATAATCAACATTTGGCAATTACTTCTGTGACAGGAATGGGAGGGGTAGGAAAAACAGAATTAGCATTACAATATGCCCTAAGATATCAACAAAATTATGCTGGTGGTATTTGTTGGATAGAAGCAAGAGGAAGCGATATTATGGGTCAAATTGTTTCTTTTTCTCAGTCTGTCGGTGTTAATCCTCCCGACTATTTACAAACTCTAGAAGATAGACTTGATTATTGTTGGAATCATTGGATTAAGGGTAATGTATTACTGATTTTTGATGATGTTAAAAATTACAATAGTATTAAAAATAGTTTACCACCTAAAAATAATAAGTTTAAGGTTATTGTTACCAGTCGTCAGAGGTTGGGACGGTTACAGCAGTTAAAATTACAGGTATTACAACCCCCAGAAGCTTTAGAACTTTTACGGCAAATAATAGGAAAAAAAAGGGTTAATGATGAAGCTTCTCAAAAAGTCTGGGGGGACTCGCCGAAAGTTAGGGGACAAAGA
>NZ_JARVCN010000329.1:0-3545 GCF_038442745.1 Crocosphaera sp. Alani8 | reverse complement strand
TTTGGCCTAAGTTTTCGCAGCGAGTGACCCCTGGCTTTTTGAGAAGATACATTTCAGTTAGGTTTTAGAAAATTGAAACTTGAATCATTGATAATTTAAGTATTCCCACAAGGAACAAACTTATTAACAATGCTTAATAATTGTTCAGCATCAAATGGCTTGGTTAAATAATGGTTGGTTCCAGCAATTTTACCTTTTACTTTGTTCATTAATCCGTCTCTGGCAGTGACCATTATAATGGGCAGATCATGGAATTGAGGGATATTTCTGAGGCTTTTACATATTTCTAATCCATCAATATCAGGCATGGTAAGATCGAGTAGCAGTAAAGAAACCTTGTTTTGATTGAGTAACTTTAGGGCATCCATAGCATTACTTGCTAATAAAAGATTGTAGCGATAACCTAAAAATCTTTTAATAGTTGTTTGAACAATGGGACTATCATCGACTGATAAAATAGTTGATCTATTTCTATATTCTAGAAGTTTTGTTCTGTCAAAACTTATCCAGCCATTTTGAACCCAATTAAGATAATAATTTGCAAGAGTCAAGGGATTTTTTTCCAACTCTTGGGCAATATTTATTAGGGAACGTTCACCATCCACCCATTTTTCTAAATGTTTAAGTACTCCTGGTTCTTTAATTTGAGTGGCGGCTTTTGTTACTAAGCAAGGAATTCCTACTTTTGAGGGAATTAAGGGTTGTAGAGCATCCCATTTTTGTTGACGTTTATCCAGTTCTTTTTGCAAGTCAGCACAGTCCATCAAGTGACCATATTCGCCCCAGTTGATATTAAAAATAGGGGAGGTATTTAATTCAAGTTCTCCAGAATAACATGAGATGTATTCGAGTAATGATAGAACTTGTCCTCGAATACAAGTGTTAATTTGTTCCCACGTCAATACTCGAAAACGGACTAGTTTATTCAATATTTCGGTAACAGAAGTGGGGTTTGTAGATTTTGCTAGGGCAGCTTTAATAGCAACAGGGTTGATCTCGGGGTTAGCTTTGTGGGCTAACATTTTCACAAACTCGTTCCTTTCTGGAATATGAGATCCCCCATAGGCGATTTTTCCATCATTCAACACAAGGATATAATTTTCCTGGGTTGACTCGTCTTTAGTTTCAGTTTCTAATGTAATTGTTAAAGTACCAGTTATTTGTTTTGAACTGATTCTTTTGAGTAAAATTTTTATTTGCTCGGCTTGAAAGTGTAGTTTTGTCATAGAATTTTTGTTCTTTAACTCTCAGTGGATCACAAACTCATCAAATAATGGGTGCTTCAGAAGATTAGAGATGGATGTTTATCACTAGGTTATGATCGCTCATTTCTTAAACCGCAATCTTGTCTTTTAAGGGTTTTTGGAAATGAGAAGCACTACGTACCTGAGTTAGGACTCTGGTTACGTATAACTGATATCTTGCACCAGTGTAGAAAAACTTAAATTAGTAAGCAGTAAGCGTTCAGCATTCGTTTAATCTTACTCACAGTAGATGATAGGGATTGATATGTTTCAGCTGATGGCTGATAGCTGAACCCTTACAAACTAGCCAGTTTTGTCGAAGGTGCAAGATGTGAGTATAATCCCCATGTTTCTCACAGACATTTATGACTTCCCATTTATTCGGGTGTATGTGAGTTTTGGGCATAATTAGAGATAAGGGATTTAAGTAATTACCCTGTCTCGAACTCTTATATTAGTTTTCCCAGAAATTACGAAATAGTAACAATTTGGGTAAAATTCGTCACTAACTACCTTGAAGCGTCCATTATCTAAATAAAAGTTCAAACTATTGAGGAGAGAGAGTGAAAGCATTAGCAGACTCAAGATGTTTCTTAAATTGCCAAATCCTTTTATTCTAATGTCGGAGAGAATACCCCATCCTTCTACAAGGTGGGGATGAAGCAGGAAGTCTCAAACGAAGGGTTCGACAACTGTAGGGAAGTTTGTAAGTATGTTACAGCACTGAAATAGTCAATATACAGACAGCAATACCCCAGGCCAAACCGATCAAAACCTGGAAGGGAGTGTGTCCCAATAATTCCTTTAATCTCTCTTCTGTGTTGAGATGATGGCTGTCATGGAGAAACTCATCTACTAGCTGATTGAGAATTCTTGCTTGTTTTCCCGCTGCTTGGCGAACTCCAGCTGCGTCGTACATGACAATAACAGCAAACAAAGAGGCAATAGCAAATTCTGGACTCTCCCATCCCCTAGTTAAGCCAACTCCTGTTGCTAAAGCTCCCACCAAGGCTGAGTGTGCGCTAGGCATCCCCCCTGTACTCACTAAATAACGAAAGTTAACTTTTCGATGACGAATTAACTCGATGATTAGTTTTAACCCCTGGGCAGAAAAACAGGCTATCAGGGACACCAACAGTATTTTGTTGTGAAGAATTGCTTCAAAATCCTGCATAATTAATGGTGGAAACCTCTAGTTTTTGCGAGCAACGATAAACTGGGCGATCGCTTTTAAGGGTTCGGCCCCTCGGTTATATGGCTTCAATTGAGCGATCGCATCGTCGATGAGAGCCTGAGCTTGTTTTCTGGATTCTTCTAAACCCCATAAACTGGGATAGGTTGCTTTTTGCGCTTTTTGATCTTTTCCTGCGGTTTTCCCTAGTTCTTTTGTGCTGGCAGTTATGTCTAAAATATCATCGACGATCTGGAAAGCTAACCCAATATTCTGAGCGTAACGAGAAAGCCTTTCTATGTCCTCTGGTTTGGCTCCTGCTAAAATAGCCCCCGAGACCACAGAAGTTTCTAATAATGCCCCTGTTTTGTGGATGTGAATAAATTTTAGGGTTTCTACGGTTACATCGGATTTACCTTCTGATTCTAAGTCTAGCACTTGACCCCCCACTAACCCGGCGGCTCCCACGGTACGACCCAGACGGGCAATTACATCGAGGAGGTTAGCTAAATCTACGTTACGGGTTCGCCTAGCCACGTATTCAAAGGCATAAGACAATAGGGCATCCCCGGCTAAAATAGCGATATCTTGCCCATAAACCTTATGATTAGTCAGTTTTCCCCGACGATAGTCATCGTTATCCATAGCAGGAAGATCATCGTGAATCAATGACATGGTATGGATCATTTCTAGGGCGCAAGCAGTGGGGAGGGACATCTCCAAGGTTCCTCCCATGAGTTCACAGGTGGTTAAACAGAGGATGGGGCGTAGTCGTTTTCCCCCTGCTAAAAGAGAATAACGCATGGCTTCGTATATCTTTTCGGGGCGAGTAATGGGAAGGGACTCGTCCAGGGCAGTTTCTACCAATTGCTTTTTCTCTTCAAGATAGGACGCGAGATTAAAATCCGATGCTTCTGTGTGCGCCACACGGTCTTCACCTGTCATAACCATGTCTGATTGCCTATAATTAACGATTATTTTGTATCATTTCTATCAGTTTACTGTATCAAAAATCGTATCAAACACAAAGGTTTAAATTTGCTCTGTATGTTGTGACACTCCTCCCGACGCTGATCCAGTGGGTACAGCGCAGGCTTCCCTACCTCACGATAGGACGTTACTGCTTCATC
>NZ_JARVCN010000328.1:0-3577 GCF_038442745.1 Crocosphaera sp. Alani8 | reverse complement strand
TTGGCCTAAGTTTTCGCAGCGAGTGACCCCTGGCTTTTTGAGAAGATACCTAAAAGCTGGAGTGCTGAATTGTTAGAATTTAATGGAGAAGCTGACCATGTTCATTTACTAATCTGCTATCCCCCCCACAAGCTTCTTAGTAGTTTAATTGCTAATATGAAAGCCACTGCTTCAAAAACCATGTGGCGCGAATTTGAGACAGAACTATCTAAAGTTTATTACAAGAGGGTATTTTGGACTGGTTCTTATTTTGTTGCTAGTTGTGGTGGTGTGACTATTCATCAACTCAAACAATACGTTCAATCTCAAGATACTCCTGATGTTTAAAGGATGCTTCGCAGTTAATATATTGGTCGGATTTTCATCCCTTTCATGAAATCGAGGGTCTTCAATCCAACACTTTAAGATAAAATGCTGTTTTTAGAGTTGGTTTATCCGTCGCAATAAAATCACTCTTAACATACATATTATTTGATTATCATAGCAAAGGTTCTAAACTATTAATCAAGCTTGATAACTGCTGAATTATTTAACTTGCACTTTCATCAAAATTGCTTAAGATTAAGGAATAAACTTATACTAATTTTTTAACCCTAACTCCATGCTTTCCTTATTGCAGATAAAAAATTTTGCGTTAGTCGATCGCTTAACCCTTCAGTTTGGTCAAGGATTAAATGTATTGACAGGGGAAACAGGAGCAGGAAAATCCATTATCCTAGATGCTATTGACGTTGTATTAGGGGGAAAAGTTAATAACCGTCTCATTCGTCAGGGAACTCAACAAGCATCCTTAGAAGCGACATTTCAGGGGAATGAAAGGGTATTAGATTGGTTACAGCAACAAGAAATTGATCCTCTTGATGATAACACTGTCGTATGTTTACGGGAATTATCCCTAACAGGAGAAACTGTTCGATCTCGTTCCAGAATCAATGGAGTTCTCGTAAACTTACAGATAATGGCACAATTTCGTAACTTGCTGGCGGAAATCACCGCACAAGGACAAACAGTTCAATTAATGGATGCAACTCGACAACGGGAATTATTGGATTTTTATGGTGGTAATGGAATCCTTAAACAACGGAAGTTAGTGGAATACGCTTACGAAAATTGCAAAGAAATTGAAAAGAGTTTAGAAAAAAGAAAAAAATCTGAGCAAGAAAGATTACAAAGACTTGATTTATTGGAATATCAAATAAAAGAACTAGAAGAAGCACAATTAAGCGATCCCAATGAACTCCAACAACTAGAACAAGAAAGCGATCGCCTTTCCCATGTGGTAGAGTTGCAGAAGCTAAGCTATCAAACCTATCAACTCCTCTATCAAAACGACAACGGAGAAGCTGCGATCGCAGATCGCTTGGGAGAAGCAGAAAGGATATTGACAAATATGACTGAATATGATACAGAACTAGAGCCATTATTAGAGATGGTAAAATCAGCTTTAACCCAAGTAGTAGAGGCAGGAAAAGAGATAAACGGTTATTGTGACAGGTTAGAAAGCGATCCGCAACGATTAACCGAAGTAGAAGAAAGAATAAACCTAATTAAGCGTATTTGTCGTAAATATGGCCCCGATTTGAGCGATGCTATTGGTTTCTATCAGAAACTAAGCGCAGAATTAGAGGAATTAAACGATGGGGAACAGTCCATTGAAAAGTTAGAAAAAGATTATAATACCGCACAAGAAAAATTGCTCAAAACTTGCCAAGAACTAACTATACTAAGACAAAAAGCCGCTACAAAATTAGAAAAACGTCTAGTCAAAGAATTAAAACCTTTGGCTATGGACAAAGTAATTTTTGTTTGTCAAATTACCCCTTGTAATCCTAGCATTCATGGAAGCGATCAGGTAATTTTTTATTTTAGTCCCAACCCAGGAGAAAAAATACAACCTTTGTCCCGTACCGCTTCTGGAGGAGAAATGAGTCGTTTTCTTTTAGCATTAAAAGCGTGTTTTGCAAAATCAGAAAAATGTTCAGGTACCTTAATTTTTGATGAGATTGATGCAGGAGTCTCAGGAAAAGTTGCCCAAGCGATCGCAGAAAAATTGCACAATTTAAGCGAAACCTATCAAATATTATGTGTCACTCATCAACCCTTAGTTGCAGCCATGGCCGAAAATCACTTCCGAGTTGAAAAACAAATTATTGAGGAATTATCTAAACTAGAAAACGAAGAAAATGGTCAATTAACTTTACCCGAGATCAGAACCGTTGTCAGGGTAAAAGCATTAGAAAATATCCAAACGAGAAAGGAAGAATTAGCACAACTAACGGGAGGACATTCTTCAGAAGATGCGATGGAATTTGCCAAATCATTATTAGTAAAAGCGGAATCTTACCGCTTGGGAAAGCAAAAAATTCAGTGAAAATAGTTGAAAATAGAGTTTTTAGAGCAACCAATGCACTAATTTTTTTGACTCTATCCATCTTAATTATTTTCGTCGAAATTATAATCTTAATCAACTAAAATAAAACATTCAAAAGTAAAATAATGCCCCTAGAAAAAATCACTAACGAATTAGCAAAAAAACAGATTAAAAACGTAAAACTTATTGCTACCGACATTGATGGAACCTTAACTAAAAACGGTGAATTTAGTAATCAATTATTATTAACTTTAGAAAAATTACGAGAACATAATATACAAGTTATCCTCATCACTGGAAGATCGGCAGGATGGTGCCAGGGTATTGTAAATTATTTACCAGTCTGGGGTATTGTAGCCGAAAACGGAGGGATTTACTGTCTAAAAGAGAACCAAAAAATAACACAATTAACAGAAATTGATAATATAGTAGAGCATCGTCAAACATTACAGAATAACTTTGAATATTTAAGGAGTCAATTTCCTCAATTAACAACTTCTAGTGATAACCAATTTAGAATAACCGACTGGACATTTGATTGTCACGAACTTAGTCAACAACAACTACTAACTATAGAAGAAATTTGTCATAAAAATAATTGGGGATTTACCTATAGTCATATTCAAGCACATCTTAAACCCCAACAACAAAACAAAGGGAAAGCATTAATGACCATTAAAGAAACCTATTTAAAACATTTATCTCCACAAGAAATAGTCACAATAGGAGATAGTCCCAATGATGAAAATCTATTTAATAGAGATCTTTTCCCTCTTTCCGTCGGAGTTAATAATATTCTTAAATATACAGATAAATTAAAATATCAACCTGCTTATGTAACTAACTTAACCGAAATTGACGGATTTTGTGAATTGAATAGAATTATCACTTAACTAACCAATAAAATTAAAAATTTTGCTAATATTTTGTAAGTATGTCATGAACAAACCGCCCTATTAATCTCAGTTCTGTGTTAGGATTTCGGGGTTCTGAGTTGATTCTTTTGCTAGAAATTGCCTTATTCTGATCAGCAACAAGAGAAGGTTAGGGAATTTTGTGCGCTTGCCTTTAAGGAGATCCTAAGAGGAGCATCTGTCTAAAATTAAGCTCGATAAAGTTGAACAACCAATCCAAGATTTTCTTAGTGAGAGTATTAGAAGCTTCTCAAAAAGTCTGGGGGGACTCGCCGAAAGTTAGGGGACAAAG
>NZ_JARVCN010000327.1:0-28283 GCF_038442745.1 Crocosphaera sp. Alani8 | reverse complement strand
TGGTCATTCCCTAAAGCATATTTTGGAACTTTTCAGAATGAAATAGCCCTGGTTACCGATGAGTTGGATGGTCAAAGAAAAAAACAAAAAGGGAAGCGATGACCTTAAAAGATTCTCCAGAAAAAGAACAATTACTTTCAGGATTAAATAAGAGTAAATATGCCTTACTTAAAAATAAAGAGGATTTAAACGAGCAACAAAAAGAGAAATTAGAAGAAGTTTATAAAACTGTCCCCATTCTCTCAAAGATGCACCTTCTAAAAGAGAAATTTAGAAGAGTGTTTGATGAAAACTCTGATTGGAGTTCAGGATTACTTGAACTAGCTGAATGGTGTGCAGAAGCTTATGAAGTTTATCCAAAAAGCTGTGGAACAATTAGACGTTGGATAGGAGAAATTGCGGTGCGACCCAAGGCGATTCTCAATCGCCATTGGAAAGCGCACCAAGAAAATTGCTTACTTTGATGAAAGAACGACTAGCGGTATTGTCGAAGGAATTAATAATAAATTAAAGTTGATTAAAAGAAGGGGTTATGGTTTTAGAAATTTTGATAATTTTAAACTTAGAAGTTTCCTAACTTGGCATTTTACTGCTTAAATTTACATACTAAGTTCGGTAGAACCAAGAAATTTTAAGAACAGCGTAAGTTTAAAATCAAAAAAGAGGGGACTTAAATAAATTTTTGCCTATTTTTGAGAACCCATTTCTGACACTTTTGGATAATGACCTATTAAGAATTGAGCGTCTAGAACAATTTTTGTTAAACAATTGACCTATTCAAACTCATTTGTTGCTGTATTTATAACCAGTTTCCTATTAATACAAAAGGACTCCAAATACCCGCACTAACTCCTTGTTGTATTAGATTTTTTTGAGCTTTTTGCAATGCTTCTGCTTTACCCATTCCTGCTTTTAGATTGTCGTAAAAATCGATGATTAATATTTTCGCATAATCGTCAGGAATAAACCATAAAGAGGCTAAGGTACTTTTTACACCAGCTTGTACTGTGATTCCAGCTAATCCTAACGTTGTGCGATCGTCTCCAATGGCTGTTTGACAAGCGGTTAAAGTAAGTAGCTCCAAAAGGTTATAATTTTCGTTAAAATTGCGAATATCTTGCTCTAAATCAGTAATTGTTAGTTTTTGATTATTACCTACTACTAAAAAACTATCATCAGGAATTGTCCCAAATTTACCGTGCGTGGCTATATGAATAATAGGATAAGTGGTTGCTTGAAATTCTTGTTGCAAGTTTGGACGAGTAAAGTCTTGATTTAATAATAGTTTACTGTCGGGAAAACTAGCGGTAACTTGTTTAAGTTCTATTTCAACATTAGGTAATGCTCGATAACGTTCTTGACCGATATTTGACTCTTCTGCAACACCTACTGCTAACACTGGAGAATTACTAAGATTAGAAGAACTCAAAGTTGTTAGTGTTAAGCTTGGTGTCGTGGCAACGGCATATTTTTCGATTAGAAATTGTTCACCATCGTAAAGTGCCGCCATAGGAATGTTTCGTAGATTACCATCTAGAATAAAGACCAATTTTTGTATTTGTGCTGCATCTAGATCCGTTTCAAATGGAGTTATTAGGATATCATAAAATTTCTGAGCAGATGTTTTAAAAGGTTGGGATAAGTCGTAAGAGGATTGTAAGTCTTTCCAGAATAATTCTAAATCCTTTGTTAACTGAGTTTCGCTCATATTAACCCAATGAACTCTAATTTTTTCCTGGGGTAAACTTAATAAAATGGCTAAACGATCTTGAAAGATAATCGGAATAATCAGAGCAGTATCCTTACCAATATTTTCTAATTTATCAAAAATTTGATTAACTAATACTTGTGGAGTTCCTATTTCATTAACTTCTGTTAAAATACAATCGTCTCCTAAATAGTTTTGTAATTCAGCTAATTTAAGAGAGTCAAAGGTTTGTAATCCTTTAATAAAGGGTTGAGATAAAGTATTTGATGAGGAATTCTCTTGTTCTAGAATTAACTGAACTAATTGGCGATAAAGAGGATCAATGGTATCTCTAAAGTCAAATTGTAAATCACGATTGGCTGTTAAAATATCACTACGAAGACTCTCTAAAATGTTATAAGCTCGTTCGTAAGCAGAGATCGCTTCTGAGGGTTGTTTTAATGCTTCTAAAATACGTCCTAATTGCCATTCCCAAAGATATAAACTATCGTTAGCTGAGCGATTTTGTTCAGCTAATAAAAGAGCAGATTTTGTATATTTTGAAGCTTTCTCATATTGGCTTTCGCATTCATAAAAATGACCTAATGCTCCTAAAGCAAAAGATTGTATGCGGGTACTTTCTAGTTTATTTGCATTTTCAACAGCTTCTTTTAATGTGTTTTCCAATTCATAATTAGAGAAAGATGTAACAATAGGACATTCGCTTAAAGGAGATGCGATCGCTAGGTTGATTGCACTATATATTTTAGCCGAAGAATTAGCAGTTTCATTGAGTAACTTTAAAGCTTTTTCTTGAAGACTATCAGTAGAAGTTAAATTAGGAAATTTACGATTAAGTTGAATTAAATTAAGTAAAGTTTGCAATTTATCTTGATCCTTCTGGTTTAATTGCAAGGCATTTTGATAATTGGAAAAGGCCATTCTACTATTTTCAACTGCATTGTTTGTGAATTTTTCTGCTGTATTAGTCGCATTTCTAACCTCAGCCGAATTAGCTTGAGTTTGCCAGCGTTTAGCTTGAGCAAAATAAACGTTTCCTAAACTATTAAATAAAGAAGCAAAATAAGTTGGATCATCTAAATTTTTAACTTTAGTTAGTGCCTCATTTTCTAAAATATTAATAGCTATGTCATAGTTTCCCATCAAGCGATAAGCTTCTGCTAAACTACCTAGAGTAGCAATTTCTCCCTGGTCATCTTGGTAGATTCTAGCAATTTCTAAAGCAGTGTTAGGGTCACAAATTAGCTTGTTTTTTTTCATTTCCGTGTTGCATAATAAACTAAGAGATTTTTGATGTTTTCCTAGACGACTATAAGCTTGTGCTTGTTCAGTCAAGAGTCTTCCTACTTGCTGAATTTCGTTTAGTTGCTGATAATTAGTAATAGCTTGTTCCCAATAGTTAATTTCTTGTTCTGTTTGTCCGATTATCTGATAAGTTCTGGCTATATTTTCTTGAATAATGGCTTTATTTTTAACGTTATTTTTAGTGTCTTCTAAGTTTAATGCTTTTTGCCAAGTTGCGATCGCTTCTATATAGTTTCCTTTTTGATATTGTTTCACTCCTTGTTTAACAAGGAAACTAACACTAAAAATTTGAGATATGGCAAATGAATTCCAGTTTAATATTAAGGTAGTAATTAAACTTAGAAAAAATAGAAAAATAGATGTTAGTTTTTTCATCGTTTTTTAGTTAACACGTGACTACATTTTTATAATTCTTTTGGAGAACACTTTCGACTTAAAATCAGTCTTCCATCTGGTAGTTTAAACACTCCTTGAGGCTCAATAATTTGTAAATTTGTGGGAGTAACATCCTCTTGATCAGGAATATTTTGTATTGACCCTGTAGAATAGTAAGAACTGCTGGTATTTCCTGGTTTTTCTGGTAAACCGCCTGAACCAGTAATAATGAATGTACCAGCTTGTTGCGAATTAGGAACGACGCAAGTATTTGCTATTAATTGATCAGGGTCTAAAATCTTAATAGGTAACTCAGTTAAACTATTACGAATGAAAGTTAAATCAGGCACAATAATGCTACCCGAAATTGCTCCACTAGCATCTAAGTCTACTCGATTATTATTATCTAAATCCCTTGTGTCTCTTACTTTTCTTATCGCCTGATATGCCTCTCCAAAAAATATCGGCGTATTAAGGATAATGTTCCCACCTTGTCCATCTTTTGCAAAGGCAAATATGTCACTATCATCATATAAAATAATAGAATTAGCTTGTAAAAAAATATTACCTCCTCCACCGATACCACTATTAACATTAGTTCTTAGATCACTATCACCACGAAAACGAATAACAGAACCTGAAATCGAAATTTTTCCCCCTGATGTTTCTTGTGATGAGGTACTAATTTCACTATCTTTTAGTTGAATAATACCTGAACTATTAACAACAATACTACCAGCATCACCTAAACCTTGAGAAAGTGAACTAATTTGAGAACCGTTATTAAGAGTAATAGAATTACCACTGGTTTTGATATTAATATTGCCTCCATTTCCTCTTGCTTGTTCATCAACAATAGTCACAACCTTACTATCATTATCCAAGTCTACTGTTTCAGCATTAATTAATATACTTCCTGCGTCCCCTTTTCCTGCTGTTGATGCTGTTATCTCTGAGTTATTGTTCAGATTCAATTGTTGTGTATTTAGAGTAATATTACTGGTTTGGTTTGCTTCTCCTGTCGATGTAATTTCTGTGGAGATAATACTATTATTTAACTGAATTGTTTGGTTATTGTTTACGTCAATATTTCCTGCATTTCCTAACCCCGATGTTCTGCCATTGATGCGACTATTGTTTAGGCTTAAGTTGGGGGTTTCTAGGGTTATTTCTTGAGAGTTTCCTACTGCATTTTCTTCTACTGAACTACTTATTTCACTGTTATTATCTAAGTTTATTTGCTTATTTCCCTGTAAATTAATCACTCCTGTATTTCCTTCTCCTGATGTGGATGCTGATATTTCTGATGAGCTTAAGTTAATGGTTTGAGCGTTAAGAACCTCTATGCTTCCTGCGTCCCCTTTTCCTGCTGTAGATGCTGTTATCTCTGAGTTATTGTTCAGATTCAATTGTTGTGTATTTAGAGTAATATTACTGGTTTGGTTTGCTTCTCCTGTCGATGTAATTTCTGTGGAGATAATACTATTATTTAACTGAATTGTTTGGTTATTGTTTACGTCAATATTTCCTGCATTTCCTAACCCCGATGTTCTGCCATTGATGCGACTATTGTTTAGGCTTAAGTTGGGGGTTTCTAGGGTTATTTCTTGAGAGTTTCCTACTGCATTTTCTTCTACTGAACTACTTATTTCACTGTTATTATCTAAGTTTATTTGCTTATTTCCCTGTAAATTAATCACTCCTGTATTTCCTTCTCCTGATGTGGATGCTGATATTTCTGATGAGCTTAAGTTAATGGTTTGAGCGTTAAGAACCTCTATGCTTCCTGCGTCCCCTTTTCCTGCTGTAGATGCTGTTATCTCTGAGTTATTGTTCAGATTCAATTGTTGTGTATTTAGAGTAATATTACTGGTTTGGTTTGCTTCTCCTGTCGATGTAATTTCTGTGGAGATAATACTATTATTTAACTGAATTGTTTGGTTATTGTTTACGTCAATATTTCCTGCATTTCCTAACCCCGATGTTCTGCCATTGATGCGACTATTGTTTAGGCTTAAGTTGGGGGTTTCTAGGGTTATTTCTTGAGAGTTTCCTACTGCATTTTCTTCTACTGAACTACTTATTTCACTGTTATTATCTAAGTTTATTTGCTTATTTCCCTGTAAATTAATCACTCCTGTATTTCCTTCTCCTGATGTGGATGCTGATATTTCTGATGAGCTTAAGTTAATGGTTTGAGCGTTAAGAACCTCTATGCTTCCTGCGTCCCCTTTTCCTGCTGTAGATGCGGTTACTTCTGAGTTATTGTTCAGATTCAATTGTTGTGTATTTAGAGTAATATTACTGGTTTGGTTTGCTTCTCCTGTCGATGTAATTTCTGTGGAGATAATACTATTATTTAACTGAATTGTTTGGTTATTGTTTACGTCAATATTTCCTGCATTTCCTAACCCCGATGTTCTGCCATTGATGCGACTATTGTTTAGGCTTAAGTTGGGGGTTTCTAGGGTTATTTCTTGAGAGTTTCCTACTGCATTTTCTTCTACTGAACTACTTATTTCACTGTTATTATCTAAGTTTATTTGCTTATTTCCCTGTAAATTAATCACTCCTGTATTTCCTTCTCCTGATGTGGATGCTGATATTTCTGATGAGCTTAAGTTAATGGTTTGAGCGTTAAGAACCTCTATGCTTCCTGCGTCCCCTTTTCCTGCTGTAGATGCGGTTACTTCTGAGTTATTGTTCAGATTCAATTGTTGTGTATTTAGAGTAATATTACTTGGTTGAGTTGCTTGTCCTTGTGATTTAATTTCTGTTGAAATAAGAGAATTATTAGTTAAAGTTACCTTATTTGCATTATCTCCTTGATTATCTATCAAAATACCTCCTGGGTTCCCTCTACTATTGCTAAAAGCATTAATTTGAGTATTCGATAAATGAATTTGATTTCCATTAAGATGTATATTTCCTGCGTCCCCATCTCCTACAGTAGAAGCGGAAATTTCTAACCGATCTGCAAAATTTATAGTCTGGCCCGTTACTTCAATATTTCCTGCATTTCCTTTTCCTGTTGTTTCCACAGTAATCTGTCCATCTCCTCTAATATCAACTGTTTGAGGTGCGCTGATTCTAATACTTCCACCTTCCCCAACATCAGTCGTTTTTGCTGAGATTAATCCATTATCAGTAAATTGAATGTTAAGGTTAGGTTGAGAATTATTTGTTTGTAAAATCAGATTACCTGCGGAGGAATTACTTTCAGTTTCGGCAAATATTCCTAATTCCCCTGCAATATTAAGCTCAGAAGTTTTTAAAACAATATTGCCTCCCCCTTCCAAGTTGGTTGAAGTGTCAGTGGCCGTTGCACTGAGTTGAGAATCTTTCCCGATAGTAATGTTATCAGAAGTAACCGTGATGTCTCCTGCCTTTCCTTGCTTAGTGGTTTCAACACTAATTTGACTATCACTTTCTAAAATTACTCCATTTGGGGCGTTGACAATAATTCTTCCTCCATCACCATTTCCTTTTGTATCAGCAAGAAGTTGTCCATCATTATTTAGTGTTAATGTATCCCCTAATGTGATTAAAATATCTCCTGCATTTCCCCCAGTTCCATTTAGATCCACACCTGAAACAATCCCACTATCATCAATAATTAGATTTTGAGACTCTATAAAAATATCTCCTGCATTGCCCAATCCTGCTGTTCCTGTGCGAAGAGAAGAGTTGTTTCGCAATTCAATATCCCCTAAGTCTACTGTAATGTTAATACTACCCGCTTGACCCTGAGTCGTGGGTAAAAAGACCTCCGTTTGTACGCTTGAATCTTGGTTAATAGTTACATTTTCCTCTGCATTGATATTGATATCTCCTGCTTCTGCTTGCCCTGTAGTAAATGCTTGTAAACTAGACCTATTATTAAGGCTAATTAATCGTCCCGTGATAGCAATATCTCCAGCATTTCCATTACTGGTTGAACTGTCAGTTTCAAGATTGGAATTGTTTAAATTAACTATATCTCCTGTGAGGGAAATGCTCCCGGCATCTCCTTGGGATCGGTTATTAGTAAGAAGAAAGCTGTCAGTAATGTTCAAAGAACCATTAATAACTTTTAACTCAATGTTTCCCGCTACATTATTGGGATCTCCAGTTGCATCTAGAAGACTACTACTAAGTTGTGCATTATTAATGACAAGATTATCTTGTGCAGTCAGTGTGATACTTCCTGCATTTCCATCAGAATAAGTAAGACTAGAACTTTGTAAGCTGGCTCTATTTGTAATATTTATGTGTCTGGCATTAATATTAATACTACCTGCGTCTCCACCAGCAAATTCAGGGGTATTTATTCGACTAAAAATATCCGTACCTCGTCCATCAATTGTTATTGTTTCTGTCGCCGTTATATTGATATTACCACTATTACCAGTTCCAAGGCTAGAACTATCTAAGTTAGCACCTTTATTTATTTCTATTCGATTAGAATTAATATTTATATCGCCCCCTTGTCTTATTCCTTTGTCTCCTTCCCTTATCCCACTAAAAATATTTGTTCCAGCATCGCTCATTCTAACAGTTCCTGTAGCATTAATATTAATATTTCCTCCATTACCTGTTCCATTCGTAGAAGCATCAATGGTTGCTTCATTTCTAATAATTAAATCTTGTGTATTAATATTAATCATTCCAGCACCTATATTAGGGTTAGCACTTACAGCAGTGGAGAAAATTCCTGTATTTGCACCATTTAATTCAATAGATTCCAAAGCATGAACTGTTAAAATTCCTCCATTACCTCCGTTAAATGGAGTAGTTCTTAACTGTCCCCCATTGGATAAGATAACAGATTTAGCATTAACAGTTAAGTTTCCACTATCTCCAAAAAAAGGAGATGTATCAATATTTGCCCCGTTGGCAACTTCTAAGGTGTTACCGACTGTTATAAACCCATCGTTTCCCAAAGTAAAAACAAAAGCATTTTGATTGGTAATATTAAGATTATTACCAGCATTAATTGTGAGAATTCCGGGATGATTTTCTTCTAGCTGAATTGCACCATCCATAAAGATATCATTGCCGCTCTGAATATCAATATTTCTAGCGGAAATAATACCAAACCTATCAATTATAATATCCTCTGTTGTCTCTACATTTATATCTCCACTAACAAAACCTCCAGAAGATGCAGTGAGCAATCTGGCATTATTTGATAAAACTAATGAATTAGCTTTAATATCAACATTTCCGCTATTCCCAGAAAATGGTCTACTATCTACATCTCCATTAATAGACACAATATTTCCTGCATCTAACAAAATATCTCTACCAAAAGAAAAAAGGAAAGCACCGGCATTAGTCAAAGAAATATTATTCCCAGCAATTAAGTTAATATTACCTTGATTAGGGATTTGTATAGAATTGTTTACAATAATGTCATTACCGGCTTCTGCTGTTATATTGATTGGGTTAAGAGCATTGATATCAACATTAAAGGTGATGTTATTTGTAGCTTGAAGAATAACATCAGAAGTGGCAAAATCAATTGCAGAAACATCTATCTTTGTGTCTCCATCTCCTCCAATATCAATATCAGAAAATTCATCCACATCTTCTAAGTTAAAAGTTTCTGTATCAGGACTCAAAAATTCAACAACTTCGATATTAGTGGGGTCGAGTAATAAAGTTCCGATGTCACCATTTGGTGCCCTAGTATTAACCTGTCCTTGAAAGTCTAAAAATTCTTTTCCTGATACTTCAATAAATCCACCATTACCAGATAAAAGTCCTCCTTGTGCTTCTATTTTTCCATAGAAACGAGTTGAGTCATTAGCCCAAACAATGACTTTTCCTCCATCCCCATTTAAGGTAGAATTAGCTCTAATAATTGCCTCAGAATCCACATAAGTATAAGTCGCATTGGGGACAGATCCTTGACCTTGAAAATCTCCACCAATTAAAACATTTCCAGCATTATTAGGATGAGAAACATCAATCAAGGCATTATTTAATAACCCGATGCGATCGCCTAATAATTTTACGGTTCCTCCAGGGGCAATTAAACCACCATTATTAACAACAGTATTTCCCCATAAAGTGATGTTTTGACCGCTCTTAACTGATAAATTTCCCTGATTAACAATACTACCTTGATGGTTAGCAGCATGATTAAAAAATAACGTATCTGGATTAACCGATAATAAATTACTTCTCTGGGATTTTATAGCACTAAAAAAGCCATCTTCTCCCCATTGAATGCTATTAGATGTGGTAGCATAAAAAGAGCCTTTTACATCTAACGTTGCGTTTTCTCCAAAAATAATACCATTAGGATTAATTAAAAACAAATTAGCTTTTCCTAATACGCCTAATGTACCTAAAATATGAGAAGCATTACTACCAGTGACACGAGAAAGAATGTTTTGAATATTAGCAGGATTAGAAAAATAAACACTCCCATTTTCTGCTACGTTAAACTCTAAAAAACTGTGAAACAAACTATTTCCACGAATCGCACCCCCATCAATTCGTTGCTTTAATTGATCTAAGTTTGTAATTCGTGAATTTTCAACCCCCAAAGTGTTGTCAGGGGTTAATTGTGCTGAGCATAGGGGTTGCATCATCAACATAACGCCAAGGGTGCTGCTGATGAAGGGAAATATTGGTTGTCGATTTAATCTTGTCACAGCTTTGGGTTAGAAATTCGCGTTTGTATATTAACGCATTTTTTAGAAAAATGCTCATTCGTTCGGTGCCTATCCGATAATAAAGAGTTTGTCATTACACAAAAGTGCAAATAAATTTACACAAAATGTCATTTCTTTTGTTTAAAACATGAGATTTCATACAGGTATATGAATCTAGGAGACATGAAATTATGGCAATTCAACTCGGTGACGGAGACAATACATTTCCTAATAATAGATATCCCAACAATAGTGGAAATAATACCGTTGATGGTGGCGCTGGTAGGGATACTCTCGAAGGAGGGACTGGTAACGATGTTTTAGATGGTGAAAAAGGAAGTGATAAGCTTTATGGCCAAGATGGAAATGATACTCTTTATGGCGGAAAAGGTGACGATACTCTTGATGGAGGCAATGGCAATGATTTATTAATCGGGACTTCAAATAGTAGTGCCGATGATTTAGGAATAGATACTTGGTATGGCCGAGGGGGTGCTGATCAGTTTAATATTGGCCGCTTTGATGGCGGAGGTTATGCTAATATTTGGGATTTTAATTATGATCGAGGCGATCGCATCAATAACTTAAATAGTTATAACCTTTCCCCCAGTAATAGCAATAGGAATGATGTTGAGATAAAAAAAGGTGGCAATCTATTAGCGATCGTCAAAAATACAACCATTGCTGAACTTAAAGGAATCAAATTAAATCCCGGACAAGTTACAACTACTGAAGATGCGGGAACCATTAATATCAATCCAGTTATATCCTCTGGAAGTACCTCATTAAGCGTTGTGAGTGTTGTTTCATCCCGTGGTGTTTCTGCTTCTCCTTCCGGTAGTCAAGTCAGATATAGTTTGGGTAGTCAGTTTAATAATTTACGGCAAAATCAGTCCATTACTGATACTTTAAATATCACGCTACGAGATGCACAAGGATATACTTATTCTTTACAAAAACCTATCTTTATTCAAGGGGCTAATGATGCTCCGACTGCCAACCCTGATGGTTATGGAATTAATGAAAATACTTCTTCTGTAACCCTTGATGTTTTAGCTAATGATACCGATCCCGATAGTAGCGACTCAAAAACACTAGTTAGTGAAAACTCAAATTCTGCTCGTATTTCTGGTAATAAAATTATTTATGATCCTTCTAAATTTAACTTTTTACGCTCAGGACAACAGGGGATTGATAGCTTTACCTATACCATGCGAGATAGTGGTGGCGTTGAGCGTTCAGCAACTGTTAACATAACCGTTTTTGGTGCCAATGATGCACCCATTGCTGTGAACGATGTGGTTAATGTTTCCGAAAAAGATGGCTCAATTACCATTAGTCCTTTAAGTAACGATAGCGATCCCGATCAAGGAGAAAGCAGTCTTTTGTCGTTGGTAGGAGAATCTTCTGGCAACGCAACCATCTCTGGTAAACAAATTATTTATACTATACCCGAATTGTATCTAGGAGCAGGACAGGTTAAAACCGAGACGTTTACCTACACCATCAAAGATCCTTCCGGTGCAACTCGTACCGCTAATATTTCCGTTAATATTGAAGGGGTAAATGATGACCCAGAAGCGAAAAATGACACGGCAACAACCGATGAAAACACCCTTATTTCCATTGATGTTCTGGGTAATGACGTTGACTTAGACTTAGGGGATACTAAGACAATTAAGAGTATTGACGGCAGCAATATTGGAGGAAAAATTTTCATTGTCAATAACAGAATTCAATACGATCCTCGTGGTATTTTTGACTATCTTCAAACAGGTGAAACCGTTAACGAAACCTTCACCTATGTGATGGAAGACTCCCAAGGAGTTGAAAGTGAAGCATCCGTTACCGTATCTGTATTCGGGTTAAATGATTCCCCTGTGTTAAATATTTCCAACAATCCCACCCTTGATCAAGACGGTAGTTTTGTTGGGGAAATAGTACCGGATGGTTCGATTACCGATCTTGATAATTTAGTCACCGAAGCGATCGCTGTTGTTGAAGTATCCCAGTTAAACGGAAAATGGCAATATTTCCATAATAATCAATGGCTAGATTTTGGCAGTGTCAGTGAGTCTAATGCTCGTTTATTAGATGCTAACAACAAAATTCGTTTTATTCTCAGTGGTAACGAAATAGTAAACGCCAGCTTTAAATACCGTGCATGGGATCAAACTAAGGGAGTTGTCGGGGGAACGGCCAATGTTGCTTTTGATAACTTGTTAGAGGGAGATACCAGTGCTTATAGTAGTGCTTTCGAGACAGTTAATATTACCATTGAACCCCCGAACCCTGAACCTACGGATATTAATCTAAATAATAATTCTGTTGATGAAAATCTCAGTGCTCGTGTTGTTATTGGTACATTATCCACTGTAGATAATCCTGGAGATAGTCATAATTATCAACTGTTATCTGCTACAGAAAACTTTGAAATAGTTGGTAGGGAATTACGCACCACAACCAGCTTTAATTATGAGCTTCAAAGTACCTATACTGTTACTGTTCAATCAACAGACTCTAGCGGTGGAAAATTCAGCAAGGACTTTACTATTTTAGTAGGAGACGTACCAGAAGCACCTGAAATTGAGATTATACCCAATGCTCCCAGTATTATTGAAAATAGCCCAGAAGGAACGGTTATTGCTACAGTTAACACCAGTGATCCCGATGGTGATGCTGTTACAGTAACCTTTGATCAAAATCCTGATCCCGATGGTGATGGTAACAGTGCTTTCCGTCTGCAAGGAAATCAAATCGTTGTTAATGATAGTGAAGATTTTGTTAACGCCGATAATCCTAATTTACCCTTTACTATAACAGCCAGTGATGGCAACTTAGAGACTTCTTCCACCGTTAATGTTGAAGTTAAAAAGGATATCAACACTGCACCTGAGATTGAAGATCAAACATTTACTATCGAAGAAGCATCCCCCGTCGGCACTCCAGTAGGAAACTTAATTGTGACTGATACAGAAGGAGATCCCCTCGAATATGAAATTATCAATAATGTTGATATTGATGGTGACGGAAATAATGCGTTTCGGGTACAAGGAAATCAATTAATTGTTAATGACAGTGATGATCTCAACTTTGCCAATGATCCCAACTTAGGGATCACCGTTTCAGTCACTGATGGCAAGTTAGAAAACACCGCTAATATTACCGTTAATGTCACCGAAAAACCGATCCCTGTCACCGAAATATCGATTCAGACAATGGGTTCCCCTAGCAAACTAGAAGGAAACCAAGGCGTTACAAAATATTACTATCGAGTTTCTCGTTCAGGGGATTTAAACACAGAATCAACCGTTGATTATATCGTCAGTCAACCCGATCCTAACAGTGTTTATGGCTCATTTCCCTTCACAGATGCTTCAGACTTCGTTACTCCCTTTGAAACCCCGATTTCAGTCACGTTTGCAAAGGGTGAACAAACTAAGGACATTATCATAGAAGTTGCCGGAGATACTTTGCCAGAATCAAGAGAAATCTTCGTGGTAAAACTGGTTAATCCCTCTGCTGGAGTCATTCTTAATAATAATCTTGCCCTGGGATTAATCGAGAATGATGACTTTGACACAGCAGAAACCCCCGATTTTCAAAACACTGTCTCCGAAGTCCAACGTAATAGTGACAATGGGGACACGGTGCAAGTATTAGAAGCAACCGATAAGAATGGGGATGAAGTCAGCTATAGCATCAAGGAAAATGTAGATACTGATGGAGATGGAGTCGAAGCATTTCGTATTGAAGGCGATCGCCTGGTAATTAATGACAAAGATGACATCGATATTGACCCTGAATCCCGCTTAAAAGTGACCCTAGAAGCCACAGATTCTACTGGTTTGAGTGATGAAGCCGAAATTGCCGTTAAAGTAGCTCAGAAGCAATTAATTAGCCCTGATAATCTTCGCCGTGAGTTAGATGTTTTAACCGATAATGCGCAACAGTTAGAAGTCTTGTTAAAAGAGTTAGCAGGGGGTGGTTATTCAGAAGAAGAATTACGGGGTATTATTGAGCAGAAAAAAGAACAAGCGTTTGCTGATTTCAAGAATATTGAAATTGAGTTAGAGACTAACCAGCAAGATATCAAACTGTTATTGAATGAAATTCGTCCTTTACTTGATGATTTACAGATAAAAGAGGGACAGTTAGGAACGGCTCAGGAACAGTTACAAATTTTAAAAGAACAACAAGCAGAATTAGGGGCTGAGTTACAAGAATTAAGAGAGGGTAAACAAGCAATTGAGACCTATTTTGATGCAGAAATTAATAAAGCGATCACCAATCTTTTTGCAGAAAATGATCGCTTTCAAAATGAAGAAATCTTCACAGCAGCAGATAACCCGGCCAAGGATTTATTACAATCTGCTGAAGATCTTAATGGCATAATAACACGGTTTAAAGATGCTCGTGATTTTGCCAATGATAAATCTTTAGGTAAGTTCAAAAATAGCCTTAATTCTATCATCACAGAGCTAGAAAAACTGAAAAATATTGCAACCGAATATGAATCAAAGATTAGCGACGGAGTTGTTCCGAATGAAATTGAAACCATAGCCAACTTATTAGAAAATGCGAAGGTCATTTATACAACGCTAGGCAAAAGTAAGAGTGAAGGAGGGTTATATGCTGAGTTAATTGATGTCTTCAAAAACAATGATGCAACAGATAACCAACGGTCTACTATTGTTGATAAGTTGAGAGACACAACTTACAAAATCGAAAATAATCAGGGTGAATCTGTTGATCCTGGAGGAAAACGGTTAATAAAAATATATCAACTCAATGCTAAAGTTAGTGCTGGACTTGATCTTAAAGTTGATTTAGATGATTCATCTAGTAGTTTAGTTATCGAAGACTTAGGTTCTATTGTTGAGGATATTCGTAATTTTTTACAGGAAGCACAAGCAATTAGTGATGAGCTAAAATCAGTTTTTATCGAAGAAATAAAACGTTTAGGTGGTGGCAATCTTGTAGGAAGCCAAGGAGATGGTCTTAAACAGATCAAAATTGCAGAATATGATCTAAATATTTCACAAAAAGAAACGGATTTTGATAACAAATTTTCAGAGGTTTCTACTAAACAAAGTGACATTACAACTTTGAAAACTGGTATTGGTAATATCAATGCTTTAAAAGCTCAAATTGGTAATAAGATTCCCTTTATTGAAGATTTATTTTCTAAGAATCAAGCGATTCTTGAAGATTGGAAAACTCTATTTCGTAATCAAAGTCAGTATTTCTTGGATGAAGCAGAAGAAGGACTAAATCAAGACTTACTAACTGATTTACAAGGGTTACTTAATAATGATGTTATTCCTCTATTAGTTAATCTAACTGAAGGAGAACAAAGTAATGTTTTAGAACTTTACAGAATTCTAGAAGAATACGCTGAAGATTTAAGTGCAGATAGCCAATGGTTAGACGATCGCATTGAACTCCTACAAACATTAGGAAATTCTAATAATGAAACCTTTAAACAGGTTTTAAATGACCTCAAAGCTGCTAATAGTGATATTATTCCTTTTGAAAATTTTGCTAACAATCTCCAAGCAATTCAAGACAAACTTGAGGACTTATTAACCTCTTATGATGACCTCAATAATCAAATTGTTCAAGTGGATCAATGGTTAGCTAATGCCGAAGTTTATAACATTCAATACTCTGAGAATCTTCTCTTAAGTAGCTACATTGAACAGCTAGAATTTACTAAAGTACGGCTTTCTATTGCTCCCGAAACCTTAGCAAAAATTCCTCAAGTTGAAACTGAATTTAATCAAGAGATTTCTGAACTTAAAACGACTTGGAATGATGTAAAAACCACCTTTTCTAAATTAGTAACGACCGCAAAAGAAAAAGTTACTAAGAGTGATGAATTATCGACACAAAATACCACACTAATTCAACAAGAAGGTGATTTAGGACAATATGAACAAGAAAAAGAAAACTTAGATCAAAAACTTCAAGGACTTAACTCAGAAATTACTTCTAAAACTGGCGAAAAAGCTAGTTTAGAAGCAGATAAAACAAAAGCTGAAGGGGAATTAGGGAAATTACAATATGACCCTAGCAACCCGATTGAAAGTCAACGAGGGATAGATTACTGGGAAGGTAAAGCTGACGAATATAGTAGCAAAGAAGGCGGTTTCTTTAAATGGTCTGACGATGCAGACGGTATTGTGCTTCGTAAAACACGAGTTCAAAATTATAAGAATGCTTTAGTAAACTTAGCCGATGCACGTCAATTACTACTCGCTAAAAAGAATGAAATTGCAGGTTATAATGAAGAAATCGACGCAATCAGTTCTTATTTAACTGGGTTAAATACAGAAAAAACTGACACAATAACTCGTCTAGATACTGTTAACTCAGAAATTAGTCGTCTGGGTTCTAAAGAAGATAAAAATTCTGAAATTGGTAAGACTCAAACTGCAATTGATAACTTAGACACTGCTTTAACCAACCTTGATGAACAGTTTAAAACCCTAACTTCCACCTTTGAAGAAAAACGAGGCGATATTCAACAACAATTCAGTGATATTGACTTTGAATTATCCGAACAGGAAAACTTAGGGGATAAATTAATTAGCATTGGTTTGCTCATTTCTGAACAAGATATCACCTTCTTTAAAGATGTTATCTATGACCCCGAAAATCCTAATAATTCTGCATCGGATCTCTTTAAAGATGCCATTGATAGTGGTAATGAACAAATTAATAGTTTAAACCCTGTTTTACAAACTTTACAGAACTATATTAATGGCTTAAATGGTTCTGGTACAGACGCACAAACCTATCTCGATAACTTTGCTCAAATTTTAGTGGGTCAAACAGATGAAATTAACGATTGGCTAACCCAAGAACATCCTAACTTAGTAACTGGTTTTGATGAAAAATTAGGTCAAGCTAAAGATGCTTTAAATGATATTCAACTGGGACAACGGTTACGCGCGCTCATTGAACAAGGGAACTTGGCCGAAGTCGTTGAAGCAGTGAGCGATCGCATTACTATCTCTGAGTTTACTAATGTCATTACAGGTAACGACACAGCAGACATAGATACCATCCTCAAACTTAAAGAAATTGTCCATCAAGAGGTTTTTGATGACATTGCGGTTCAACAAAACATTCTCGAAGAAGTCAACGAAGCGAATATCGAGATTCAATCGAGTTTAGACAGTCTCAATACCCTCGCACAACAACTATTCCAAGCGTTTGATAGTAAACTTCCCCAAGCGGTAGGAAAATATCTCAACGCCCAAGATACCCTCAACTTACGGCAAGATATTCAAGCCATTGTGGATGCTCGTTTAGCTGCCATTGAAAATAATAACACCCAAGTAAACAACGCTATTAGTAGCTTAGAGGCAAAAATTGACGCGGCGAAAACTTTAGAAGAGAAAGTAGCAGGAATTAAAGTAGAATTGCAATTTTATGACCAAGCTTTTGCCCTAGCAGACACCAAAGATATTCTTGATACAACAGGGTTAAGCAAAGAAAACCTATCCACAGGAGTTGATCAACTCACTGACTTTATCCAAGACTTGATCGATAACGGTGGTTTAAGTAGCGCAACCGTGCAACAGTTAGAAACAGCGAAACAAAATATTAGTAACCTATCTAACCTCGAAACCCTATTAAGTGACTTTGACACTAAAGTATCTGGTATTGAAGACAAACTTCTACAATTAACCATTGAAGAGGTTGACCTCCTTAAAGTTGCCGTTGACTATGGGGCGCGTAGCAACGATGATGCTGAATTAGAAGATCGTCTCAAACGGCAAAATGCTAAAGATAAAGGGAAAAAAGGTGACACCTTAGACGATGAAATTGATGCCATTATTGAGGAAAGAGATCAACCCACTAGCTTAGAAAACCGTTACTTTATAACTCCTGAAGCTATGACTTGGGAAGACGCTCAAGACTTTGCTGAATCCGTTGGGGGTAAACTGGTTACTATCAATGGGGTAAAAGAACAAAAATTCCTTAAGCGCATCTTTGCCCGTAATGATAAAGGTAAAGTCATTAAAGATGCAGACTTTTGGATCGGTTTGAATGATGCAGAAAAAGAAGGAAAATGGCAATGGGAGGATGGTCAAAAAGACAATTATCGTAACTGGGCAGATTCAACTAATACCCAAAACCGTGATTATGTTTTCATGAACCAAGAGGGGGTTTGGAAAACTGCTAATGGTAAGAAGAAACTAAAAGGCATCATTGAACTAGACCTAAATTCAATTGAACTTAACCGTCTAAAGTACCAGACTGAACTCCAAGGAGAATTAGGGGGGTTAGAAGATAAAATCACCCAAGAGACTGATTTTGCTACTTTAATTAATGCCATTGACACGGTTAATCAAGCATTTGAGGAAGCCAAAACCAACGCAGGAATTACAGAATTAACCCTAGTTGACGTTATTACAACTATTCGAGAAGGTTACGCCGAAAGTCAAAATAATCTCAATGAGATCGAGAATGAAATTAAACGACGTAACCGATCAATCGCAGCCTTAGAAACAACAGTAACCTTCTACGAAGATGCGGCTGCCGAATATTTAGCTGAACATGAAGCCCTCAAGACAGAATTTGCTAATAAATATGGCCTGACCATTACTGATAGCACAACTTGGACAGAAACCCGTGAAACCTGGACTCGTTCCCTATTTGGTAAAGATAAGGTTGATGTACAAATCACTCACGTCAACACTTATTGGCTCTATTACGAACAATTTAGCAAACAAGCCGAACGGGCCCAAAAACAGGCCGATGAACTGCGAGGGGCTAATTTAGAAGAAGGAGAAGAAGGAACTGACCCCATTTCCTCCTTGGAAAATCAGAAAAATACAGCTAAAACCATTAATGATGCTTGGTCAGTGGCTAATGATGAAGTAGAAGTATTAGAAGGTTATGTCAATCAACTCAAAGACCTAATTAAACGTATCGATGTCCAAAATAAACAAACCCCAGACTATGAAGCTGCGATCGCAGAATTTAACAGCCTTTTACCTAACCTCCAAAGCGAGTTAGTCAACGCCCAAAATTTAGCAGACACCGCTTACACCGAATTACAAAGTCAGTGGACAAACTTTAAAAATAGCTCTACTGAACTACAACAAGTTTATGACGAAGTTATCCCCATCAAAGCCGAATACCGTAGTCAAAATTTAGCCACTCTCGGTGACATTGAAACCACCCTAGACTGGGTTGAGTTGAAAAATCAGAGTTTAGAAGTCTTACTCAATAGTGTCAGCACCGTCAAAAATCAATTACAAGCCTTCTTAAACGGGGAAAATACCTTTGTTGATCCTCTGGCCAAAACCTACCTAGAAGATGCCTTAGAGTACCTTATCGATAACGAAACGATTTTAAGCGATCGCCTGGATGCTCTTAATGAACATACAGAAGCCCTCGACGCACAACAAGAAGTCTTATTACGAGAATTAGAATTAATCGATGCTTACTTTAACAATGGGGGCAAAGAATTCGCCGTTCTCAGACTGCAACTAGACCAAGCAAAATCTAATCTACGGGAGTTACAAAGCCTAGCAGAAACCGCTTTAGATAGTAGCACCGTGTTAACAGGGGAGCTAGATCGTTTAACCGCCTATTTAACTAACCTCAATAATGAGGGTCTTACTGCGGTTCAAGAATCGATTACGGCAATTCAAAACCTGACAGAAAACATTAACAGTCGTGAAAATTTATTTGGTCAGGCTCAAGAAAAACTCAGGGAGGTAAATGGGTTTCAGCCTCAAATTATTGAGTTATTAAACAAAATTAAAGACTCAGGGGATATTCGTGCGGCAAAACTTCTAGAAGAAGCCAAAGCCCGTGGGTTTGCTGTTGCTGCTGGTATTTATTATCAAGATTTTAGTGACCTTCTCACCGATACAGGTAACTTCTTAAATGGAGGTATTGCCACAGAAACCGATGCTCAGTTAGCCCGTCGATTCTTGAAAGAATTACGAAAATATCGCGCTATCAAGAAAGATGCAGAAAGAGAAGCAGATCTAGCAGATACAGCCTTAGAATTAGCCCAAGGTCAAAGAGAGTTACTAGAAAACGATGCAGCCCAAGCGCAAGCGGAATACGATGACTTTCTCGCTGAGATCGGGGATCTCGAAACAGCCAGTGATGCCCAACGAGAAAAATTATACGCTCTACAAGCCAGGCAACAAACCCTGGCTAACCTACAAAACCCTACCCAGGAAATTATTGATAGTCTCCTGAGTGTTCAACGTCTTAATCGAGAGTTAGCCACCCTAGAAGTTCAATATGCCCAAGAATTAGCCACTGATCTCAGTGAATCAACCCAACAACAATATTATCTTGATATCCTTGCCAAAAATTACGAACGTCAGCAAATTCTGACCAAAATTGAAGTATTAGGTAAGCAAGATACTTATTCAACCCTACAAGACTCGTTAATTGAGATTGGTCGAGACTATGGCTTACAAATCAATCCCATTCTCGAAAGCACCAACCACACCCAAGAGATTATCACCCTTCAGCAACAATTACTCACTCTCGATGTTTCTCCTCGTATTCCTGAAGATGTTAAAGATAAATTAGACATTGTTCTCGCTGAGATTGACAGTGCGCTAGAAGGAAAAGAAGCCACAGAAATTAATGGTCAACTGACAGACATTACCACTCGTCTGACAGAAGAAATTAATCAGTATCAGTTGGACCTCAATAACCTCAATACTCAATTCGAGGAAGATGCAGGGCTATTAGAAACAGCACAAACTGACCTCAAAACCGCCGTTGATCAGCTTCTGACTGCTATTGAAACTCGCAATGATTACCTCGAAGATAAATCAGTCCTCACCGGTCAAGTATTAGGGGTTTTAGAGCAGGTTCGTTTAGCGGATGACGCAAACAGTCTTTCTAAGGATCTCGCTGACCAAGCCCGTAGTATGCTAGATGGTATTCTAGAACAGCGTCAGATAGAGCGAGAAGCCCGTCAAATCTCTGTTCTTGACTTTATTACCGATAGTGTTGGCACAATTATTACCATTGCCAGTGCTGTTGTTTCAGCAGGAGTATACTCAGGTGTCTTAGCTGCCAAAGGTGCTATTGTTGAGGGTCTTCGTGCAGGACTTGAGGTGGCAGGTAGGGTCAATGCAGCCGTTTCAGCCGCTTCTAATGGAGATTGGTCTGGTGCGTTGTTCAACGCAGTGGGTGCGACTCTAACTTACTTAGAAAACGTTGATAAATTTTTTGACAGTATTGAAGAAGGCATCACACCAACCCTATTTGAAGGTTTTGAAGTTAAGGATTTAACTAATATCCTAGAAAAAAGCTATAAAGCCCTTAAAACCGCCAAATCTGGAGATGCGTTGGGATCATTTTTAGAAAGTGTTGATGCTTTAGGGACAACCATTCTTCAAGGAATTGATGAACTTTCTGACAAAATTAGTCTATCGGATGACTTCCTCAAAAATTTCCAAAAAATTCCCAAGTTAGTCAAAGGTTCCGTCGATGCTATTGAGTCAGGAGACTGGCTAGATGCAACCTCTAATATTTTCCAAACGGTCACAACGTTGAGCAATATGCGTTTTGGAGTTAGCTCAATTGTTAATACTGCTGAGTTCTTTGGTAGTGCCGGTATTAATATTACTGATGCCATTTTCAATGCCGATGTCACTGGCTGGTTTGCAACGGTCGATCAAGTGTTAAAACAAAAAGACCTCTATCACTCAACCCAAATTAAGATTAATGAGAAAGCATTAGCTAGTCTAGGTTTTGAAACACTCGAACAGGCGACCCTTGATAATGACAAAAGTATTAGCTTCTTAGCATTGAATGGGGAAATTGACCCTTCAAAACCCACTTATGTCCTCACGGCAGGTTATTTAACCAGTCTTAACTCTGACCTACTGGCTGATACAGCATTTCTCATTCGTGAGCAAGCAGGAGACGTTAATATCCTTCTTGTCGATTGGAGCGAAGCCAATGGTTCCGGTTTACTCTCCCTAAGTCCCTTTGTTTATCGAGAGGCTGCCAGAAATGCACCCAAAGTAGGGGAAAAACTCGGTGAATTTCTCGCTCAGCAGGGGGTAAATGCCGATAGCTTGCATTTAATTGGTCATAGTTTAGGCGCTCATGTCAGTGGTGTTGCCGGACGTAGGTTTGAAGACATAACCAACAAAAAAGCACTTGAAATTGTTGGATTAGACCCTGCTGGCCCTGGCTTTAGTGAAAATCAAAAAGTCCTAGGCTTATCCCTCAATGAGGAGATATTGGATAATAAGTTAGACAAAACAGATGCTCAAAACGTCATCACCATCAGTAGCAACTCCGAGAACGATAGTATTATCCAAAACCTCACAAGCTTGATTGGAATTGGTCACTACGGGATTGATGAAGACCTTGGTGATATTAATATCAAATTAGACAATGACGATAATAAGTATTACCCAAAAATCTCTCATGGAGATGCCATTCAGTTTTTCCAGCAATTCCTAACATTTGACAAATATAATGGCAATGCTACTGAGAACTTAGAATCTTTCCAAACTGAGCGAGAACAAGACCTTCTCCTTCAATCTTTTGAATCCTTTAACGAATTCCAAGAAAAAGTAGAAAAAACTCGTGATGACTATATTAGTTCTCTCGGTGAAAAGGGTGTTGATGTTGGGGAACGTCTCACGACTTATAAAGAACCCTTTGAACTCAAAGTTAAAAATGAATTAGCCTCTAAGCAAGTTACAACAACGGGTAAAAATTTCCGATTTAATATTGTTCAAACTGATAATAGTTTTGAGCTAACTCCTAAAGCATTTCAGTCAGAACAATTCCTGGAAATTGTCGATTTTGATACGAGTTCTTTACAACTGGAAACTTCTTTTGATGATGGGATAACTTGGGAAATTGTTAACCCGTTTGATATTAACAGTAAGTTGCAATTCTTTAACGGCGATCGCCGTTATCGGATCACACCCCTAACAGAAGGCGAATTTGATATTCAAGTTCGTGGTGTAGGAATTGGAGAATTATCCTCAATACCCGAAATACCCTACGAAGCAGAAACACCTATCTTTGAAGATCAAACCTTCACTTTAGAAGAAAATAGTCCCAACAATACCTTAGTTGGACTTCTCAATGCTACTGATTCTGATGGTGATACCTTAACTTATACTATCCTCAATAATCCAGATACAGATGGGGATAATATTCCTGCTTTTACCCTTGAAGGTAATCAATTAATTGTTAATGATAGTGATGAACTTGACTATGAAACGAATCCTAGTTTTTCTCTAACAATTCAAGCAAGTGATGGACAATTAAGTGATGAAGCTACTATTACTATCAATTTAAGTGATGTTGATGAAGATCCAAACGATGAACCTGAACCACCAACTATAACAGGAGATCCTTTCAACCTAGGAGAAGCTGATACCATCACCCTCGATCATAATCTCCAAACCATTACTTTAGATAATACCTACATCAACCCTGTCATTTTCGCCCCCTCTGTCTCTTATAATGGCAATCAACTAGCTACCCCTCGCATCACCAATGTTAAGGATAGTAGCTTTGATATTTATCTCCAAGAACCCAGTAATGAAGATGGTACTCATATCCTAGAAACCTTAAGTTACTTTGTCTTTGAAGCAGGAACCTATCAACTTTCTGATGGAACCTTAATCGAAGTAGGAACCCTTAATACTGATGTTACTGCAAACCCCAACGATCGCACTTTGGTTCCCTGGCAAACTCTTGAGTTTGACATCGACTTTACTGATACTCCCGTCATTTTTAGTCAAGTTCAAACCGATAATGACAGTAACTTAGTTCGTACCCGTCAACAAAATGCTTCTGCTGATGGTTTTGATCTGGTCATGGAAGAAGATGAAGTTTACGGAAGAAAAGGAGAGGGACATCTTAGTGAAACTATCGGTTATATAGCTATTGCCGCAGGTAGTGGGGATAGTAATGGGGTGACATTCCAAGCCGGTAGTACCACAGATAGTGTGACCCATGAGTTGTTTAATATTAATTTTGGGGGTCAGTTTACAGATATTCCCCATTTCTTAGCTGATCTTGCCACTTATGATGGTCCCGATCCGTCTGCTTTGCGTTTCCAAAATCTCACCACTAATGGGGTAGAAGTTACGGTCCAAGAGGACATTACTTTTGATGATGAAGTCAACCACACAACCGAAGTGGTTAACTATTTAGCCGTGGAGGGGGACAATATTTGGCAAGGAAATAATTATGATCCTTTGACTGGAAATCGTGCGATTATTGGCACAAATGCCGATGAATATATACTCGGTATTGCTGAAAATGATACTCGCATCGGGAAGGGGGGTAGTGATGTTTTTGTATTAGAAAGTAATCAGGGAACCGACACGATTAATGATTTTGAATTAGGCACTGATTTGATTGGTTTAAGGGATGATTTAACCTACGATCAATTAACCATAACTCAAGAGGGAGAAAACACCTCAATTTCTGGCAATAATCAAGACTTATTGATTTTAATAGGGGTTGATGCTAATAACTTAAGTGTTGATAATTTTACTTCCATCACTAATCCTCCCAGTGTTGATGAAAATCAAGCACCCATCTTCAATGATCAAACCTTTACCCTGGAAGAAAATAGTCCTAATGGTACTCTAGTTGGACTTCTCAATGCTACTGATCCTGATGGTGATTCCTTAATTTATACGTTCCTCAATAATTTAGATATTGATGGGGATAATATTTCCAGCTTTACTCGTGAAGGTAATCAATTAATTGTCAATGATAGTGATGAACTTGACTATGAAACGAATCCTAGTTTTTCTCTAACAATTCAAGCAAGTGATGGACAATTAAGTGATGAAGCTACTATTACTATCAATTTAAGTGATGTTGATGAAGATCCAAACGATGAACCTGAACCACCAACTATAACAGGAGATCCTTTCAACCTAGGAGAAGCTGATACCATCACCCTCGATCATAATCTCCAAACCATTACTTTAGATAATACCTACATCAACCCTGTCATTTTCGCCCCCTCTGTCTCTTATAATGGCAATCAACTAGCTACCCCTCGCATCACCAATGTTAAGGATAGTAGCTTTGATATTTATCTCCAAGAACCCAGTAATGAAGATGGTACTCATATCCTAGAAACCTTAAGTTACTTTGTCTTTGAAGCAGGAACCTATCAACTTTCTGATGGAACCTTAATCGAAGTAGGAACCCTTAATACTGATGTTACTGCAAACCCCAACGATCGCACTTTGGTTCCCTGGCAAACTCTTGAGTTTGACATCGACTTTACTGATACTCCCGTCATTTTTAGTCAAGTTCAAACCGATAATGACAGTAACTTAGTTCGTACCCGTCAACAAAATGCTTCTGCTGATGGTTTTGATCTGGTCATGGAAGAAGATGAAGTTTACGGAAGAAAAGGAGAGGGACATCTTAGTGAAACTATCGGTTATATAGCTATTGCCGCAGGTAGTGGGGATAGTAATGGGGTGACATTCCAAGCCGGTAGTACCACAGATAGTGTGACCCATGAGTTGTTTAATATTAATTTTGGGGGTCAGTTTACAGATATTCCCCATTTCTTAGCTGATCTTGCCACTTATGATGGTCCCGATCCGTCTGCTTTGCGTTTCCAAAATCTCACCACTAATGGGGTAGAAGTTACAGTCCAAGAGGACATTACTTTTGATGATGAAGTCAATCATACAACCGAAGTGGTTAATTATTTAGCTATCGAAGGGGATAACCCCTTACAAGGAAACCATTATGATCCTTTGACCGGAAATCGCACTATTGTTGGCACAAATGCCGATGAATACATACTCGGTATTGCTGGAAATGATACTCGTAGGGGTAACGGTGGCAGTGATACCTTTGTCTTAGAAAGTAATCAAGGAACCGACACCATTATTGATTTTGAGTTAGGGGTTGATTTGATTGGTTTAAGAGATGGTTTAACCTTTGGTTCTCTCACCTTGGATGATGTGGGTAATGATACTTCTGTGCTATTTAATACTCAGGAGTTGGCTATTCTCAAAGGGGTTAACTCTAGTGATTTAAACAACGATAGCCATTTTGTTGCAGTAAATATCTAGTTGATTTGATTTTGTCTATTAGACTTCTCAGAAAACATCTACTCCAATACTTTTATTATAGTTGGGGTAGATATTTCTTTAGAAAATGGTTTACTCTATAGGAGATAATAAATTTTAAAAAAATCATCAGGTCGTGAAGAATATATTAGTTTCACTACTCTATTTATCTAGTGTACCAATATTGGTTTTAAAAGCCATTGCTCAACCTTCTCAAACATTTACCGAAACTGATTCTTGTTTAACCGCTTCTTCAGACACAGATGAAAGCTTTTTTATTAAATATGTTAATCTCGAAGGCAATACCGTCCTTCATGCAGAAATTTCTCGTCTTGTTCGTCCTTTTAATGAGCAAACAGTTACTTTAGAAAATCTATTATGTTTACGATCGAAAATCACCGATCTTTATCTAGCAAATGGTTATACTAATTCTGGGGCTTTTCTCCCTAATAATCAAGATTTAAGTCAACAAGTTGTTACGATTCAAATCATTGAAGGCAGTTTAGAAGAGATACAAATTAGTGGTTTAGAACGTCTTCAAGATAACTATATTCGCAGTCGCCTTCAACTTGCTACCCAAAAACCTTTAAACCAAAATAGCATTGAGGAAGCCTTAGAGTTATTAAAATTAAACCCTTTAATTCAACAAATTAATGCAGAATTAACCGCAGGCAGCATACCAGGACAAAGTATTTTAATTGTTGATGTTAAAGAAGCTTCTGCTTTTCAAGCAACTATTGGTACCGATAATTATCGTCCTCCTAGCATCGGTTCAACTCAAGGAATTATTTCTTTAAATCATAACAATTTAGTGGGTTGGGGAGATAGTATTTATGCTGAATATAATCAAACAGAAGGCTTAGATTTTTATAACTTTTCTTACACAGTTCCTATTAATGCTTATGATGGAACCCTTAGCTTTCGTTATTGGAATAGTGACAGTGGTATTATTTCTGAACAATTTGATGAATTTGATATTAATAGTGAAAACGAAACTATATCTTTAACTGTTCGTCAACCAATTATTAAAAATCTTAATCATGAATTAAGTTTAGGTCTTACTTTAGATCGTCGTCGAGAACAAACTTTTTTATTAAACGAACCGTTTTCTTTATCCATTGCAGCCGAAAATGGGACTACAAAATTAACAGGAATTCGTTTTTTTCAAGAATATTTGAATCGAAGAGCAACCAGTGTCTTAGCTGTCCGTTCTCAGTTTAATTTTGGGGTTGATCTCTTTAATCCAACTATTAATAATATTGGGGTAGACGGACGTTTCTTTTCTTGGCAAGGTCAAATACAGTGGGTAAAACAATTATCCCCCAGATTGTTATTATTAACCAGTATGGATACTCAAGTAACTCCAGATTTTTTACTGCCTTTAGAACAAATTCCTATCGGTGGTATTAATAGTGTAAGAGGATATCGTCAAAATAAACTGCTAACTGATAATGGTTTTATTGCTTCAATAGAAACTCAATTTTCTCTATTAGAAAATTCAAGGGCATTGCAATTAGCCCCTTTTTTTGAAATAGGAACAGGATGGAATGAGTTACTTCCTGACCCAGATCCTGCTACATTAATTAGTGTTGGATTAGGGTTACGTTGGGCAATTACCCCAAGAATTGGTCTTCGTGTCGATTATGGAGTTCCTCTAGAACCCACTAGAAAACAAGGTAATTCTTGGCAAGAAAATGGTTTTTATTTCTCCTTGCGCTATCAACCTTTTTGAAACTACTTCTTTTCAGAAAATGTGTAACCAATATAGTTTACTGGCCTGTCCGCTCTCCAGGGTAAGCTCATCTAAAATCCTCTTGACAGAAGGCATTGAGAACAGTCATCATATAGTTGTTGTTCATAGCAGCTTGCTTCATTTTCTGGCGAAGACTACGTTTAAATGTTTTTTCTTGATGGAGAACATTAAGTGCTAATCGTCTTAAAAGAGCAAAGTTCTGTGGACTATATTCTGACCGAATACGACATTGATCTTCTCGGAAGGTGACATCGAGTGTCCAGTGAAGATTGTTTTCAATGCTCCAATGAGTGCGAATAGCATGGCAAAGAAATTGGGCATTGGCAGGTAAAGAGGTCAGGTAAAACTGAATATCGGTATCTTCTCAAAAAGCCAGGGGTCACTCGCTGCGAAAACTTAGGCCAAAC